>JAPKEI010000193.1 GCA_028872685.1 Verrucomicrobiota bacterium
GCTTCGCCCGAATGCCCCAGTTCGCTCGGCGTGGGGCACAGGCCGCGGCCGAAGTGATGCTGCCACACGCGGTTAACAATCACGCGCGCGGCCAAGGGCGCGGCTTCTTCGACCATCGCCTCGGCCAAATCCAACCGACCACTACCCCGTTCGAAACGGCGTGGGGAATCTGCTTTCACCGGAAATGCACCAAGGAAACGGCGGGGCACAGTCTTGCCAATCACGTTCGGATTGCCACGTTTGTGGATCGGTAAATCTCGCGCTTCACCCTTCTTATAATCGAGGGCCGTGCCATGAGTACCATTTCGCCTGGGGTTCACAAACAGTGCCGCTTCGGCCACACCGCTGACCATCGGCACATCATAATGGGGTGTATTATTTTTGATGGCGGCTATTTGTTGCTCAAGCATTTTAAGCTCTGCTTTAGAATCCTCCTTCGCCACCAACGGCGTATTTTTCTCCAAAGGCTTAGTGATTGGGCCAGCTGGCTGGCCGGCGGCACCATGAAGCTGCTGCGCCTCGGTAAAGTTCACCGCCCGATTTAAAAAAACCATATGCGCAAGTCGACCATTCATCAGGGCAAAACGCTCATTGCGTCCTCCGAGGAAGAATTCTTTCGAGCCCTTGGCGGTAGCTTTTATTTCTCCTTCGAATTCCGGCAGGGTTGCGCCATTTAACCAAGCGGTCGCGTGATTGCCGTTACGCGCGAGCACAACATGATTCCAAGTGCCCGGAGTAATAACGGTTTTACCACCAAGAAATCCTTTGGCTACATCACCGTTGTAGAGGAAGAGGGTGCCACTTGCTTGTGTTGCGGTGCCGCCAATACCGAGATGGTCGCCAGGAGCGCGCGCACCACCATTGGGGCCGCGTGAAAAGAGATAGCCTGTCACCGGTCGAGCCTTGTTGGGCAAATCGTTTCGAAACCAAAAAGAGATAGTGTATGCGTCGGCTAAATCCTTCACTTTTGCATACAGTCGTCCCTCCTTAAGTGTTGCGTAGTTATCTGCCGAGATGCCAACGCCTTTTTCCACGGTAAGCGCCGCAGGTTTTTCGTTTAATGACTCGTGAACCTTGGGCTTCAATTTTTTGAGGGCTGCGGAATAGTTCTTGGCAAAGGTTGGGGTCTTCACTGCTGTGCCGGCCTTATTGGCTGCGGGCTTTTTCTTTTTCAACGCTGCAACTTTCTTTTCTAACTCGCTCACTTTCGAGCGGGCCTTGGTGACTGGCTCCCAAAGCTGTTCGCTCACCATCGGTCGGTCGGCGATTCGCACGCTAGCGAAGACGCCGGCTATGGCGTAATAGTCGGCCTGAGTAACCGGTTCAAATTTGTGGTCATGGCAGCGTGCGCAGCCCAGCGTAAGACCGAGAAACGTGCGTCCCACCGCATCCATGCGCTCCTCCCATTCATCAGCCACGGTGGTCTTGATGATCTCAGGTGGAAGCTGCAGTTCCTTCCAGTAGGTCGGGCTCAGGCCGAGGTAGCCTAGCGCGGCGTTGTTCTTTGGATCGCTTCCCTCTATGAGGTCATTGGCCAGCTGCTGTTTAACGAAATCATTGTAGGGAAGATCACGGTTGAGCGCTTGCACCACCCAGTCACGATAACGCCAGGCGGCTGCGGTGGAGTTGAGCCAACTGGCCGTCTTATCCGTGTACCGCGCCAAGTCCAACCAATGCCGCGCCCAGCGTTCTCCGTAATGCGGGGAGGCGAGCAGTGAGTTGATTTCCTGTTTAATGGCTGCCGATCGATCTTTTGAGGTGCGTATGCGAAAGGCGGCCAATTGCTCCGTCGTGGGCGGCAGCCCAATGAGGTCAAAGTACAAACGCCTTAACAATACGCGGTCATCGGCCGGTTTTGCGGGCAGTAAGCCTCTTGATTCGATGCGCGAAAGGATGAAGTGATCGAGGCGTGATTTTGGCCACTCAGACTGCTTGTTTTTTGGAAGCGGTTGGACGGAAAGCGGCTTAAACGACCACGGCAATTCAGTGACTGGGGCAGCTTGGCTAATCGCCAAAGAAGACGCCATCATCAGAATGAAAAGCCAACGCTGCATTTCAATCCGACGATAGCACCAAGCAGTTATTCGGGCAATGGCACGCATTATTGCGCTGTCCAGCCGCCATCGACACTTAGCATGGACCCGGTGGTATAGCTGGCCGCGTCGCTGGCAAGGTAGATGGCGGAGCCCTGAATCTCGCTCAGATCGCCCCAGCGCTTGAGTGCGGTGGCTCCCACGATGAATTTCTTGCCTTCCTCGGTATCAGCAATGGGGATGTTCATCGGGGTCAGGAAAGGCCCTGGGCAAATGGCGTTCACGGTGATCCCTTCCCCGGCCAGCTCCAGCGCGAGTGCGCGGGTGAGTTGCACTGCGCCGCCTTTGCTCGTGGCATAAGGCGTGCGGTTCGGGATGGCGACAAGGCCAAGGGCGCTGGCCATGTTGATGATGCGGCCGTACTGCTTCTCTTTCATATGAGGCAACACGGCGCGGCAGGCAAGCCAGGTGCCATCGACATTGATGCGCTGCACCTCGGCGAATTCCTCGTAGGTTACTTCATCGATCGGTCCGCGAATATTGATGCCGGCACTGTTGATGAGGATATCAATCCGACCAAACTCCTCCAGACACGCAGCTGCCATGGCCTCCATCTCTGCCTGCTTGGAAACGTCCGCAGCTAAGCCGGTGGCTTTGCAGTTGTATTCGCTGGCCAGTTTCTCAGCGGTGGCTTTGGCCTCATCACCGTTGCGACTTACCAGCATGAGGTTGGCACCCGCACTGGCAAGGCCCGCGCCCATGGCTTCGCCAAGCCCCTTGGATCCGCCAGTGATAATTGCGACGCGATCAGTCAGGTCGAATTGCTTGATACCCGGCAACATGGTTACTTCTTCGCGTTGAATCGATGAATACGACCAAAGACGGTGTACTCGGCCACGAAGAGATCACCGGCTGCATTAAAGGCGACGCCGTGAGGAGCGGAAAAGAAGCCGGGCCGCCACTTGGCCGGGGCCAAGCGGTTGGTGGCGGTTTCGCCGGGCTTGGTATTGTGACCGAGCTGAGCAACCACTTTGCCGTTCTTGTCATAAAGCGTGGCGCGGCCTTTAATTTCACCGGTTACGGCAAGATCTCCATGCACGGCCACCGCAGCAGGGCGCAGGACGTCTTTGGCGTACACGCCCAAAAATTCTCCTTCCAGCGAGACGTGAATGAGCCGCAAACCTTCGCGGTCGGCGCCCAGAATGCGTGGCGGGCTATAACGCGTATCGATACAGATCTTGTGGAGTGTCTTGGTGCCGAACTCTTTTTTGCCACCAAAGCTGTTTATATATTTACCGGCCTTATCAAAGTGATGGATTTTATCGCTTGAATAGCCATCCACCACAAAGAGATCTCCATTGGGGGCTACATCCATCGCGGTCAGTCGCACAAATGTTCCGTTTTTGTTCTTATTTTTGTGCTCATCTGGGATTGTGCTGGCGGGGATATCCAGCATCACTTTGCCATCTAGTGAGAGCTTCAGAATGTTCTGGCCGCCGAGCCGCGGACCATAAATGTGCTCGCCATCATCCAGCTTGCGAATGACAAACCCGTGAAAATCTCCCGGCGCACCAGGTACATTACGTAGATACTTGCCCTTGGCGGAATACACCTGAATGCCCGCCTTTGGCCCGCCCTGCACGCTCACGTACACCTCGCCCTTCGAGCTGACCGCCACATCGCCATGCATGTTGCCAATTTGTGTTTCGCCCGTGGGCACCTTCGCCCAGTTCGGCACCACAGTATAGTTCGCGCCCAACGCCGGCAAAGCCAGCGCGGCCATCAGGAATGGAATAAGTTTTTTCATATCTCGGGTAACAGCCGCCGATTGTGCCCATCACAGGCAAATTGGCAAGCTGTTGCGGTGCCAATGTCCTTGCCAAATCAACCGCAGGCGGAGAAAGTCGCGAACCGCTTTCAAAAATCATGAGTGAAAAAAAAGTTCGTTGGGGATTCCTGAGCACCGCATGGATCGGAATGAAAAATTGGCAGTCAGTTGCGCTGTCGGGTAATGGCGTAATTGTCGCAGTGGCCAGTCGCGAACGAGCCAAGGCGCAGGCGTGGATTGATGAATGCTCGGCACATGTGCCCTTTGCAGAAAAGCCGGAGGCAGTGGAGGGCTACGATGCGTTGCTGGCACGCGATGACATCGATGCGGTGTACATCCCGCTGCCAACAGGTGTACGCACGGAGTGGGCCATCAAGGCCGCGCAGGCGGGCAAGCATGTGGTGTGCGAAAAGCCGTGCGGCGTGGACGTGGCTGAGGTGGAGGAAATCCTCGCCGCGTGTGATGAGGCGGGTGTGCAGTTTATGGATGGCGTAATGTTCATGCACAGCGCACGATTGGATGCGTTACGCAAAACATTGACCGACGGCAGCATTGGCGAACTGCGCCGCATTTCTTCGGCTTTCAGTTTCAATGGCGGCGAAGATTTTCGCGAAGGCAACATCCGCATGCACAGCGACCTTGAACCGCTCGGTTGCCTTGGCGATCTCGGTTGGTACAATATCCGGTTCAACCTGTGGGTGATGGATTACGCAATGCCCAAGGCCGTGAGCGGCCGCATGCTACGCGGCGCCGCGCGGAGTGATAGCCCGGACAAAGTGCCGATGGAGTTTTCCGGTGAGCTGTTTTTCGACAACGACGTGACTGCGAGTTTCTACTGCTCCTTCCTCACCGCCAACCAACAATGGGCGCATGTGTGCGGCACTGAAGGCACGCTGCTGCTCGACGATTTTGTAGTGCCCTTCTACGGCAGCGAAGCTTGCTTCACGGTAAGCAATACCGAAAGCAACCAACACGTGTGTGATTTCAACATGGAACGCCACGACCGAGTGGTGTCTGTGCGTGAATACGGCGGCAGCCATCCAACCGCACAGGAAACCGGCCTCTTCCGCAACTTCGGCGAGATTGTTCTCAATGGCACACCAGATAAAACATGGGGCGACATCGTATTAAAAACTCAACAAGTCACGATGGCCTGCATCGAATCCAGCAAACAGGATGGGGCTCGAGTGGAGCTATAAACCTCCAAGCGAAGTTAGAATAGCACTGAGGAAAGTTTTGGCTAGTTGTCTGATTGACGACCAAAGAAAACAATTAACCCACCCACAAGAAGGATAGGTAGACCAACGAGAGGGAGCCATGCGAAAAGTGTTCGCGTTGGAGCAGTGGTCTCGGTAGTGGGAGAATTGGGGTTGGTTGCAGGAGTGTTGCCGGCTTGAGCGAGCTCATTGGGCTGGCTGGCTTCGGCTTGGGCAGGTTGGGATTCCACAGAGATTTTAGCTTGGGCGCGGTCGTCGTAGGCGCGAATTTGATTTTCTAAAAGTTGATCCCAATTGACAGAGGTTAGCAAATCGAAGCCGGGGTTCTGACGCTTTACTTGGCAGGAGCAAGGTCCGGACAGGAAGGCACTGGCTTCATCGATCATGTCGGCGTTGATACCTTTGCCGACGAGCGCGTTCAGCGCGCGGCCGCGGCCGAAAACGGGGAAGGCCATCGGTTCATGTTGCAGTTCCTTGAGGTCATCCTCGCTGTTGAGAAGCGTTTCGCGAA
>JAPKEI010000194.1 GCA_028872685.1 Verrucomicrobiota bacterium
GGTGCACGCGATTATGGGGCCCAATGGTAGTGGCAAGAGCACGCTGGCGCAGGTGTTGGCCGGGCGCGAGGCGTTTGATGTGGCCGAGGGTTCGGTGACGTACAAGGGGCAAGATTTGTTGGAGCTTGCGCCCGAGGTGCGCGTGCGCGAGGGGCTTTTTTTGGCGTTTCAATATCCGGTGGAAATTCCCGGTGTGAACACAACTTACTTTTTGCGTGCGGCGGTGAACGCCGTGCGCGAGCATCACGGTGAGGCGGCGCTTAACGCGGTAGATTTCCTGAAGCTAATGCGCGAGAAAATTAATTTGCTGGAACTGGACGAATCGTTGCTCAAGCGTTCGGTGAACGAAGGCTTTTCCGGCGGCGAAAAGAAGCGTGCGGAAATTTTGCAAATGGCGTTGCTCGATCCGACAATGGCCGTTCTGGACGAAACCGATTCGGGTTTGGACATCGACGCGCTGAAGGTCGTGGCCAATGGCGTGAACACACTCAAGCGCGCCGATAACGCGCAACTTATCATCACGCACTACCAGCGTTTACTCGATTATATCGTGCCTGATTTTGTGCACGTACTGTACGACGGCCGCATCATGAAATCCGGCGGCAAGGAATTGGCGCTGGAGCTTGAGGAAAAAGGCTATGACTGGATCACCAGCGGAGAACTTCAAACCGCCTAATGGTTGCCCCCGCCAACAACGCCGTGGACCGCTTGCTTGCCGCTCTGCCGAAGAGGGGCGACGGCGGGGCGCGCTTTGCGGAGCTTGGGTTCCCCACCACGCGCGATGAGGATTGGCGTTTCACCAGCGTCGTGCCGATCGCGGAATTGGAATTCACCGCGGCGACGGGTGATGCGGCTGCGAATTTAGAGGACAGTATTTTTTCGGAAATTGATGGCCCGCAACTTGTGTTTGTGAATGGTCATTTTTCCAGTGAGCTTTCAGGTGTAGGTGAACTGCCGGACGGGGTGGAGATTAGCAATCTTGCATCGGCGGTATTCAAACCGTGCGAAGCGGAGGACGCTTTTGGCGCATTGAATGCTGCGAGCTTTACGGATGGCGCGAGGGTGTGCGTGGCGGAGGGCGTGTGTTTTGAAACGCCCATTCGCGTTTATTATTTAAGCACCGGCGGTGATGGCGCAACGTCGAATATTCGCAATCACATCACCCTCGGCGCAAACAGCAAGGCGACCATTCTTGAAAGCTGGACAGGCGCGGATGCCGCGTATTTTAACAATGCCATCACCGAATTGAACGCCGGCGACAATGCGCATCTGGAGCACGTGAAGTTTCAGGACGAAAGCACGGCTGCGTTCCACGTGGCCGGTTTGCACGCCACGATGGGCCGCGACTGTCGCGTGGCGCATCACTCAATCGCCCTCGGCGGCCGCATCGCGCGCAATAATATCCGCGCGCGGTTAGGCGGCACGGGCATTGAGGCGGTGCTGAATGGTTTGTATCTGCCGCGTGGCAAACAGCTCATTGATCATCATATGGTGGTCGACCATCTTCAGCCGCACTGCGACAGCCACGAATATTTTAATGGCATTCTTGATGACCACGCGCGCGCGGTGTTTCACGGGCGCATTCACGTGCACAAAGGCGCGGACAAGACGGATGCGAAGCAGACAAATAAAAATCTGTTGCTCTCCGATAACGCGACGGTGAACACCAAGCCGCAACTGGAAATTTATGCGGACGACGTGAAGTGCACGCACGGCGCGACGATTGGCCAAATGAATGCCGAGCAGATTTTTTATCTGCGCGCGCGCGGGCTCGATGAGGAAGCGGCGCGCCGTATGATTATGCACGCCTTTGCCGGCGAAATCATCGCACGCATTGGTTGCAAGCCGGCCCGCGAGGAATTGGATCAGTTGGTGTGGGATCGGTTGGAGGACAAATGAGTGTTGCCCTGAACAGCATCGATGAATTGGCTGACAATTTTGAGTTGCTCGGCGATTGGGAATCACGCTTTGGTTATCTCATCGACCTTGGCAAGGAATTGCCACCGATGGACGCCGCTGATCAATCAGAAGCCAATCGCGTGCATGGTTGCCAGGCGCAGGTGTGGATGAAACTGCTGCCCGAAGCCGCCGGCCGCATCACCATCGTGGCCGATAGCGATGCGTTTATCGTGAAGGGGCTCATCTCGGTGTTGCTCATCATTTACTCCGGAAAAACCGCGAAGGAAATTTTGGCCATCGATTGCCAAGTGCTGCTCGATCGACTGCAGCTCGCCGCGCACCTCAGCCCCACGCGCAAGAACGGACTATTCGCGATGGTGCAGCGCGTCCGCGAACTCGCCCAAGCAATTGAAGTGGAGGCAGCAGAATGATGGGCCAAACTGAAACGGTGGCGATCGAGCGTGATGTGGAAGCGTCGGTAGTACCCTCGGGCACGCGCGTCACGTTGCAAAAAGGCGAGACGGCGACGCTCACTCAATCGCTCGGCGGCACGTTCACCGTGGTGGTGCACGGCAATATGTTTCGGATTGACGGCAAGGATGCCGACGCCATCGGGCAGGAAGTGCAAAGCACGTCCGTCAAAAAAGCCGAGTCTGCGGAGGATTTGGAGAAACAAGTTTGGGAGCAAATGAAAACCTGCTACGATCCGGAGATCCCCGTGAACATCGTCGACCTCGGGCTCATTTATGATTGCCATCTTGAGGACTTGAAAGACGGTGGCCACAAGGCGAGTGTGAAAATGACGCTCACCGCCCCCGGATGCGGAATGGGCCCGACGATTCAAGCCGACGTGGAAAATAAAATTCTTTGTGTGGAAACGGTCAACGAAGTGGCCGTGGAACTCGTTTGGGAGCCGCAATGGACCCGCGAGATGATGACTGAAGCCGCGCGGCTCGAACTGGGGATGATGTGATGAGCGTCGCCACGACTATTGCTAGCGTGGACGAAATCGCCGAGGGCAAGGGCAAAGCCTTCGACCTCGGCGAAAAACGCATCGCGATTTTCAATGTGGCCGGAAAATTCCACGCCATTGACGATGAATGTCCGCACGCGGGTGCGTCGTTGTCCGAGGGTCATCTCGAGGGTGGCAACATCGGCTGCCCGTGGCACTACGCGGAGTTCGAGCTGGCCACCGGTAAACATTTGCATGCGCCCGCGACCTGCGGCGTGACGGTTTACCCAGTGCAAATTGAGGGTGGCCAAATTAAGGTGGAGGTCGAATGAGCGCAATCCCCGATGGCATTCGCGACGATTTCCCCGCACTCGCGCAGGAAATCAACGGCCATCCATTAGTGTATTTCGACAACGCCGCTACCACGCAAAAGCCCCGCGCGGTGCTCGATGCAATTCAGAATTATTATGAGCACGCCAACGCCAACGTGCATCGCGGCATCCACGAGCTGAGCAATCGCGCCACCGCCGCTTACGAGGGCACGCGCGATCGTGTGGCGCAGTTCATCAACGCGCCCGCTCGCGAGGACATTATTTTCACACGCGGCACCACGGAAGCAATCAATCTTGTCGCCGCCACTTGGGGCACAGCCAATCTTGGCGCGGGCGATGTGATTTTGCTCACGGAACTCGAGCACCACAGCAACCTTGTCCCGTGGCAACTGCTTGCCCAACGCACTGGTGCGAAGTTGCGGTTCATCCCCGTCACCGGCGATGAAGGCACGCTTGACCTCAGTGACTTCGACGGGCAGCTTGAAGGTGTAAAACTTGTTTCGCTTACACACATTTCTAATGCCCTCGGTACCATCAATCCCGTGGCCGAAATCTGCGCCCAAGCCAAAGTTGTCGGCGTGGTGACGCTCGTCGATGCCGCTCAATCCGCCGGTCACATGCCGCTGGATGTGCAGGCGCTTGGTTGCGATTTCCTTGCCCTTTCCGGTCACAAACTCTGTGGGCCTACCGGTGTCGGCGCATTGTTTGCGCGGCGCGAATTGCAGGAAGCGATGCCGCCTTACCAAGGCGGTGGCGAAATGATTTCCAAAGTTGAGTTTCATAAATCGGAATTTAATGTGCCCCCGCATAAATTCGAAGCCGGCACACCCAACGTCGCCGGCGCGGCAGGGCTCCACGCGGCACTCGATTACCTTGACGCCATTGGCCTTGACGCCATCCATGCACACGACACTGAATTGGCCCATTACGCAAAAGAGCGGCTAAGCGAATTCGAGGGCATTCGCATTTTCGGACCAACAGAAGAACGCGGCGGTTTAGTGAGCTTTATTTTTGAGAACGTCCACGCGTTGGATCTCGCCACGCTCGCCGATCAGCAGGGCGTGGCCATCCGTATTGGCCATCACTGTACGCAACCGCTGCACGAAAAGCTCGGTGTGCCCGCGACTGCCCGCGCGAGTTTCTATTTTTACAACACGCGAAGCGAAGTGGATCGCTTTATTGAAGTGCTGCAAAAAGTCATTAAGCTGCTAAAGTAAATCCATGAGCACGAGCACAGACATTTCCGCCGACTCCGCCATGGAGGAGGTGCTGACGGTTTTCCCGGGAGCGCGGCGGGCGTTGTTTCGGAAGTATCACATCGGTGGCTGTTCGAGTTGCGGGTTTAAGATGGACGAAACGTTGGGCGGCGTTTGCGAGCGGAATAATGATCTCGATGTCACCGAGGTGTTATCAGAAATTCAGTCAAGCCACGCTGCGGATCAGAAAATTTTGGTGGAGCCGAAGGCGTTGCGGAATGAGCTGGCGACCACGCCGGATTTGAAGTTACTGGATGTGCGCTCGCGGGAGGAATTCGACGCGGCACGCATCGAGGGGGCCACACATATGACGCGCGATTTGATGCAGGAAATTATGGGCAAATGGGATCCGGAAACTCCGTTTGTGATTATCGATCATCAAGGTCAGCAGGGGTTGGATGCGGCGGCGTATTATTTGGGGCACGGCTTGAAGAATGTGCGGTGCCTGCGCGGTGGCATTGATGCGTGGAGTTTGGAGGCGGATGAGTCGGTGCCGCGTTATGATTTTTCATAAAACTTTTGAATCAAAATGGACGAATCACTCGAGCAAAAAATTAAGGACGCCATCGCGAATCCGAAAAATATGGGTGAACTGGCCGATGCCGATCGGATGGGCACGGTGGGCAATTCCGATTGCGGTGAGATGCTGCGTCTGTGGGTGAAGTTCAAAGAGGAGCACGGGCGCAAGGTCATCGATCAAGCGAGCTTCCAATCTTTCGGCTGCGAGACGGCGATCGCGGTGGCGAGTATGGCCACAGAACTTATTCGCGGCAAAACCGCCGAGGAAGCTTTGGCACTGCGGCACGATGAGCTCACCGGCGATCTCGGTGCATTGCCGCCGATGAAAATCCATTGCGCGCAGTTGGTGGAGGGCGCGCTCAAATCGGCGCTCACGTCTGATGAATCAAAAGTTGGAGCCGAGCCGGAAAATATCCCTTCGCTGATGGACAGCCTCAATAAAAATGCGCAACCCGCCCAAGGCAGGTTGCGCATGTTGAAAAAGGAAAACTAGCGTGGGCTAATCAGCCTTGGCGGTTCGGTTTACCAACCACCGCCGCCGCCGCCGCCTTCGAAGTCGCGTCGGGCGCGCTTGTTGTTGCCGCCGTCGCGTCGGCCACCGCCGCCGCCGCCGCCGCCACGTCCGCCGCC
>JAPKEI010000195.1 GCA_028872685.1 Verrucomicrobiota bacterium
CCGACCTCACCGAAATTGGCATTCAAAAAAACCCTGCCCAACAAGTCCAGCACCTCGCCACCCTCGCCACCGCCGCCGGACTCAAAGGCCTTGTGTGTTCGCCTAAAGAAATCACCCCCCTCCGGGCCATCCTTCCCCCCGAAACTCAACTCATCACTCCCGGCATCCGCCCCGCCGGCACCGACACCGGCGACCAAAAAAGAATCCTCACCCCCCCCCAAGCCATCGAAGCCGGTGCCAGTTGGCTGGTAATCGGAAGACCTATCTGCGCCGCGGAAAACCCACGCGCCGCCGCCGAGGCAATCCTCGACAGTTTAGCCGGATCGGCAAAATGAAAAGTTTGAAGCGCGGCTAAATTAAGCCGCGTTGGGATTCACGCATTTGGGCCCTTTGAGGGGGTCCTTCGCCACTTCGATAACTGGGAATTCTTCGGCGGTCAAATTGATAGCGATCCATTCCTGTTGATCTTCAGGCACATCGTCTTCGGCGTGGATGGCTTCGACGGGGCACGCGGCGACGCATGCATCACAGTCGATGCAGGTTTCGGGGTTGATCAACAGTTTGTCGGGCGCTTCGTGAAAGGCAGCCACCGGACATTCATCCACGCAGCTCGTGTAAACGCAATCGACACAGGCACCTGTAACAACGTAAGCCATAATTTTTTTCTCCCGCCCGCGGGTCATCCACGAGTTGCGGGAGTCTATTCATTTACGACCCAAAAGTCAAACTGGTTTACTCACCAAACGTGCACGGAATCGGCGGCGTAGATTTCTTCGAGCAAAATTGAGTAGTCGCCGTTGGGGTCTACTTCGGTGAGATCGATGACGCGGGTTTCGTGGCCGGCGGTTTCCTGGGCAGCAATGACGCTGGCGGGCAGCGGATCGCCTTCGCGGGTGAGGATGTGGATGACGCGGGCCATAATTAAAATCGGATGACCATCGCCGCCTCGGCGGCCAGTTCGGCGAGGGCGGGTTCTTTGAGGTGGTTTTTCAGAATCACTTCCGTGTCGAGCACTTCCATTGTTTGATCGTCGGGCATCACGTACACGTGCCCGCCTTTTTCGCGAATCATCGGGAAGAATTGTTTGTAAATTTTTCCTTCTGGCATATCCGCGGCGGCGTCACCCAGCGCGTGCGCGGCGACGTGATGCAACACAACGCTGACTTCCACCTGTTCCCACACGCACACGCCACCAGCCAAACGCACAGCCTCGGCGGCGCGCGGGTTGGTGCGAGGATCGGCATCGATGATGATGAGCACCTTCCGCTTGGGCTTGGGGTCCGGCTTCAGTTTGTCTGCGAGGGTTTCCATCAAACTATTTTAGTTGAAACTCACAAAGCGATCGGTGGCGGCCATCACGTCGTTGAGCAATGTGAGACCTCCGTACAATGCGTTTTCGCCGGGAACAATTTTGCGCCGTTGGCAGGCATACGCGCAGGCGAACAGGCGGAGACCGTGGCGGCGCAAGGTTTGCACGCGTTCGTCTTCCACGCCCGCCACGGCATCGTCGAGGCAGTAGAGGTAGACTTCGTCCTTGGCGCTGAGTGCGGCGGCGGCGAGCTGGAGGCCGTGGTGAAAGCTGGCGTGCGTGGGCGCAACGGAAATCAGAATGCCCAGTTTGCGCGCTTTCGGCACCTGCTCCATAAGGCGAGGGTAATGAGGCCGCGCGATGGTGTCAATCGGCGGTGTTTATTTAATCTTCACGCCGTGCTCCCACAACGGCGTGAGGTCGGGATCGTTGACGGCCATATTCTTGACGCGCTTGGAGTCGCCGACCTTGAGCGCGCACTCGAGCCATTCGCGGGCTTCCTGAATGGCACCGCTTTGGCATTTGTAACAGGCGAGGTTGTAAGGGATCGCCTCGTCGTGCGGAAAGCGTTTGAGCATCGGCACGAGCAAGTTGAACGCTTCTTCAAAACGCTCGAGATAAAAAAGCGCGTTGCCGTGGTTGATCCAGCCTTGCGGCATCTCCGGCTGCGCCTCGATCATTTGAAGGCTGATGTTGAGGCAATGCTCCCAATCCTGCATACGATTGTGAATATGCCAACGCACCTGCAGCACGTCAAAGTGACGCAGGTAGTCCGGTGAAATTAACTCCAACTCGGCCAAAGCCGAATCGTAGTCCCCCAATTCCATCCACCCTTCAGCGCCGGACAGGAAATGCGTGTCCGGTGGTTCCAATTGTCCCATTTTCATTGCTTGCCCCAAATGCGAAAACACGATGCACCTATTTGAAACGTTTGGTTGTTCCCCCTCCTTGGTGAATTCGTGCGCTCCCTCGCAACTGCATTTTTATTTAGCAGAAACCGGGCCAACGCCCAAGCTCGGGTTATTCACCACGCTTTTTGCCGAAAACAAAAAGATTGTGCGAAATTGGATGGCACTATTTCCCACACAGGCGCAAAAGTTCCGATTCGTCGATCACCGGCACGGACATTTTCTCCGCCTTGGCCAGCTTGCTCCCCGCCGCTTCACCCGCCACCACGTAGTCGGTTTTTTTACTGACGCTGCCGACCACCTTGCCGCCCGCCGCCTCGATACGTGCCACCGCCTCGTGGCGTTTCAAGTTCAGCAACGTCCCTGTGAGCACCAATGCCTTGCCCGCTAACGGCCCGGCGGCTTCGCCGGAAATTACTATGGAAGACTCAAAGTTTAATCCCGCCTTGCGTAACACTTCAATCAACTGACGATTCTGCGGATCGCCAAACCAAAAATGCACACTCTTGGCGATCACCTCTCCCACGTCATCAATCGCCACTAACTCCTCCTCTGAGGCATCCATCAATTCATCCAAATTCGCAAACCGACGTCCTAACGCCTTCGCCACACCTGTGCCCACGTGCAATATCCCCAGCCCAAAAATCAACCGCCACAAATCCCGCTGCTTACTCGCTTCCAAGCCGCCCAAAAAATTCTGCGCCGACTTCTCCGCCATTCGCTCCAATCCCGCCACCTCCGCCTGCGCCACTTTATAAAGTTCGCCCACATTCAGTGCCAAACCGCTCCCCACCAACTGCCGTACCAACACCTCACCACCACCTTCGATATCCATCGCCCCGCGCGCGCAAAAGTGCTCCAACCGCCCCCTCACTTGCGCCGGACAATCCGGGTTCGGGCAACGCCAAACCACATCCGCCTCATCCTTCGCCGCTAGCGATTTGCATTCAGGACATTCTTTCCCCAGCACAAACACTGCGGATTTCTTGGGCCGTTTCTCCGTCACCACGCGCACCACGGCTGGAATAATCTCACCCGCCTTTTCGATCACCACCGTGTCGCCCACGCGAATGTCTTTACGCTGAATCTCCCCTTCATTGTGTAACGTCGCGCGGGCCACCGTGCTGCCAGCGATCAACACCGGCTCCAATTCCGCCACCGGCGTCAACGCCCCCGTGCGGCCGACTTGAACAGTGATGGCTTTGAGCACCGTCTCCGCCTGTTCCGCCGCGTACTTGTACGCAATCGCCCAGCGCGGCGCTTTGGAGGTCGCGCCACATTGTTCGCGTAGGGAAAGGTTGTTGAGCTTGATGACCGCGCCATCGGTCTCGTAGTCCAAATCATGCCGTGCGGCATCCAGTTCATTGATCGAGGCCACCAAATCGTCATGGGTGCGACCGGTCCATATTTGCCCGGTGGTTGGGAAGCCAAACTGATCTAGCCAATCGAGCACATCAATCTGCGTTGCGGGCAACTCACCGCTAACCTCGCCCAGCCCGTACAAAACAACCCCTAACGGCCGTTCCGCCACGAGTTTCGGGTCGAGCATTTTCAACGACCCCGCCGCCGCGTTGCGAGGATTGGCAAAGGGCTCCTCGCCATCGACCTTCCGTTTCTCATTGAGCTTCGTAAATCCCGCACGGCTCATGAATACCTCGCCCCGCACTTCCAACACAGCGGGTGACTTTGCTGCCAACCGCAAGGGCAAGCTGCGGATGGTTTTCAAATTCCCCGTGATGTCGTCGCCACTTGCCCCATCACCGCGCGTGGCACCCACGACGAGCCCGCCGTTTTCATAACGCAAACTTACCGCGAGCCCGTCAATCTTCGGCTCAATCGTCCAATCCAATTCCGCTTCCGGCAATCGCTTTTCCACCCGTTGCAAAAACGCCGCCAACTCATCAAACGAATACGTGTTGTCGAGGCTCATCATCGGCATCTTGTGCCGATGCGATAAAAATTCACTCACCGCCTTGCCCCCCACCCGTTGGCTCGGTGAGTCGGCCGTGAGCAATTCCGGATGCGTCTCCTCTAAATCCAGCAACTCGCGATATAACCGGTCATAATCAGGATCGCTAATCGACGGCTCCGACAGCACATAATAAGCGTGATCGTGCCGACGAATTTCTTCGACCAAAACCGCGTGACTTTTTTTTGCCTCCTCGGCACTCATGATTATGACGTAAACCGTTCCGTCGCAAAATCATCCGCGTGATACGAGCTACGTACCAAGGGGCCGCTGGCGACGTGGATAAAGCCCATCGATTCGGCGGTTATTTTGTGTTCGGCGAATTGGTCGGGGTGGATGAATTCAACGACGGGCAAATGCTTTTTGGTCGGCTGCAAATATTGACCGAGCGTGAGGAGATCACAACCGGTGGCGCGCAGGTCGGCCAACGCTTCCAGCAATTCGGGTTCCGTTTCGCCAAGGCCAAGCATTAGGCCGGATTTGGTGAAAATTTTTGGTGAGTGTTCTTTTGCTTTTGTAAGCACCGAAAGCGAGCGTTCGTAAGTGGCCACCGAGCGTACTTCGGGCGTGAGGCGGCGGATGGTTTCAAGGTTGTGATTGAAAATTTCCGGGCGCGCGGCGAGCACGGTGTGAATGGCGGCATCGTCGTCCAAAAAATCTGGTGTAAGCACTTCGATGATGATTTCGGGATTCACCGCGCGCACGCGCTCGATCACATTTTGAAAATGCGCCGCGCCGCCATCAGCTAAATCATCGCGCGCCACGGCTGTGATGACGACGTGCTTGAGCTTCATCCGCCGCGTGGCTTCGGCGACGCGTTCAGGTTCATCATCCTCGAGTGCCAGCGGTTTGCGGGTATCCACCGCGCAGAAGCCACACGCGCGCGTGCAGCGATCGCCGGCAATCATAAAAGTGGCGGTGCCTTTGCTCCAGCATTCCCAATGGTTCGGGCAGCGCGCGCTTTCACAAACGGTGTGGAGATTCAAGTCGTCGATGAGATTGCGCGTGGCGAAGTATGCGCTCGCTGTCGGCAGTTGCAGTCGGAACCACTCAGGCAGGCGCGGGCGTTTTTGGGGTGCGGAAGTAGGCTCGGCGATGGCGGTCATTTGCTTTTACCCAGTCCTTCCCAAAAAACCACCAACTCGCGCGCACCAAAGTCCGCCAGCACTTGGCCATCCACGACGATCACCGGCGCGAGGGTTTGGCCCGAGAGGCGTTCCATTTCCTCGAAGGCCTCCGGGTCCTCAATCACGTCGACCGTTTCAAATTCGACACCTTGGCTTGTGAGCCAATGCTCCGCTTGGCGGCACCAGCCGCACACGGGTTTTACATAAAGTTTTACTGATTCGGGTTGATACATTTCGCTCGCCCACCATTGGCTTTTT
>JAPKEI010000196.1 GCA_028872685.1 Verrucomicrobiota bacterium
CAGGTGAGGGGTCTTACCGGTGCTTTGTATAATCTCACGGCCAAGCAAGTCCTCGACATTGTAACCATGTCGTTCGATTATCCCATTCAGTATGTGATCCTTGATCAAGGGATTGTATTTGTGCAGAAACCAAAAGAGCAACAGGGCTATTTCACACGCACGTTCAAACTGAACCCCAGCGCAGTACTTGGCTTCCCGGGAATGTCTTCGGGCGGGCAAGGCGGCAGTGGCCAGGGTGGCGGTCCTGGTGGCGGCGGCATGGATCCCGGTGGTGAAGGCATGGATCCTATCGGTGGAATGGGCGGTGGCCTTGGTGAGCCACAAATGCGACAGCTCGGTGGCTACCCAGCCCAAGGGCAAGGGCTTGGTCAAGGTTTTGTTCCGCGTGGATTTCAGAGTGGCAATCCCTTCAACGGGCAGCCGTTTACCCAGCAAAATTTTGGAGTAAACCGAAGTTTTCAGCGCTTCAATTCGCTTACGCCAGGATACGGTCAATCACGTGTCCGTGGACGTCAGTAAGCCGGAAATCTCGACCCTGATATTTGTAAGTCAATTGCTCGTGGTCTAATCCCAAGAGGTGCAGAATTGTAGCGTTGAGGTCGTGCAGATGTACGGGGTTGTCTACCGCTTTGTAGCCTAGCTCGTCGGTCTCTCCGAATGTGATGCCACCCTTCACGCCGCCACCGGCAAGCATCATGCTGAAGCCTTCCTTGTGGTGGTCGCGGCCCACGTTTTTTCCTGCACCGCCATTGCTCTTACCCTGTAACATGGGGGTGCGGCCAAACTCGCCACCAAGCACAATCAATGTATCATTAAGCAGACCGCGTTGTTTTAAATCCTTAATGAGTGCCGATACGGGTTGATCGATTTGCTTAGCCTTTTTAGGGATATTGCTAAATACGCTACTGTGGTGATCCCAGCCTTGGTCGAAAAGTTGCACAAAACGCACTCCGCGTTCCACGAGACGACGTGCGAGCAGGCAATTATTGGCAAAACTCGCCTTACCGGGTGCGGTGCCATACATCGCGTGTGTATCTTTTGATTCCCTTGAGGTGTCCATCAGTTCAGGCACGCTTGCCTGCATACGAAAGGCCAGCTCATATTGCTCGATACGTGTGGCGATTTCTGGATCACCGACATCGGCCAGTGACTGTTTGTTTAAAAAATTGATGCCATCGACAAGTTCGCGCCGGTCTCCGCGCCCGATGCCTTTGGGGTTGGATAGAAACAGCACCGGATCGCCAGAGCTCCGAAACTCCACGCCCTGATGCATTGTAGGTAAAAAGCCGCTACCCCAAAGGCTATTGCCCGCGCCGGCCACACTTCCGGTGATCATCACCACGTAGCTCGGTAAATCCTTGTTCTCCGTGCCCAAGCCGTAGCTGACCCACGAGCCAATCCCCGGCCGACCAAAGCGCCCAAAACCGGTATGTTGGAATAACTGCGCGGGGGCGTGATTGAAATGTTCCGTACGAATGGATTGCACGAGGCAAAGATCATCAGCCACTGTACCAAGTTTGGGTAAGTGTTCGCATAGGTGCAGCCCGCCTTGTCCGTGCTGTGGAAACTTGAAGCGTGTGCCTAACAGCAGTGGATGTTCACGGATGAAGGCCAACTGTTTACCCTTAAACATATGGTCGGGACATTTTTGACCATTACGTTTCACTAGTTCGGGCTTGTGGGAAAATAAATCTAGCTGAGATGGCGCCCCGACCATATGGAGATAAATAATATGTTTTGCCCGAGGCTGGAAATGCGGTTGCTTGGACGCCGCCGGATTTGCGGCAAACAGGTTGGGGTTCAATACGCTGCCCAGTCCCAGTGCCCCAATACCCAAGCCACTGGTTTTCAGAAATTCTCTGCGTGAATCATTGGCATAGTTTGTATGAAGATGTTGTGAGTGAGGCATGTCAGCTTTTCGTAATTGTCTCATCCAAGTTTAATAAAATATTCGTAATAAAAAACCACGCCGCAAGACCGCCTTTGTCCATTCCCTCGGGTGGCTTCCAGCCTTTGGCACCGCTGATGAGCAGGGCGGCCTCTTTTGGGTTTTTTTCAAAATGGGTGCGGCGCTTAAGGAGAAGTTTCTTGAGGTAAATCGCCTCGGCGGCCCGAGGCGCGCGCCCGAGGGCGGTTTTATAAGCATAATCAATTTTTGCTTCCGGCGTTCCTTTAGCTTCATCGAGGATGCGCCCGGCAAAGGCCATTGCCATTTCAATGTACGCTTCGTCGTTCAAAAGCGTGAGTGCCTGCAGCGGTGTGTTGGTGCGCGCGCGCCGCACCACGCAGGCCCCGCGGTCGGGTGCGTCGAAATTCATGAAGCTCACATACGGCGCGCCACGCCGCCATACGACATACACACCTCGCCGGAAGCGGTCTTCATTAGTGGCTGCGATATATTTAGGTCCGTTACGCCCAACGTGCCGCCAGATTCCGCTTGGTTGAGGCGGGTAAATTGGGGGTCCATGCATCTTCGTGCTGAGCAGGCCGCTGATGGCAAGGGCGTTGTCGCGAACCATCTCAGCACTCATGCGTAGGCGTGGGGCGCGCGCATAGAATTTATTTGTGGCATCTTTCGTTAGCAGTTCTGAGCTCACCCGCGAGGATTGTCGATAGGTAGCACTCATCACAATGAGTTTGTGGATGTGCTTCATTGACCATCCGCGCTCCACAAATTCCACTGCAAGCCAATCAAGTAATTGCGGGTGGGTAGGGGGCTCGGCCTGCGTGCCGAAATCCTCTTCAGTAGCCACAATGCCGTGCCCCATAAATTCCGCCCACCAGCGGTTAATCGTTACACGGCCAATCAATGGGTTTTTAGGGTTCGTCAGCCATTTTGAAAACCCGAGACGATTGCGGGGTAAGCTTTTCTCCATTGGATGCAGAATTGAAGGGGTGTCGGGGTTAATCTTGTCACCGGGGTTGAGATATTGGCCGCGTAACATTACGTGGGTTTCACGGGCCTTATCCTGTTCCACCATCACGAGAGTGGAGGCGGGCTTGATGGCGGCGATCTGTTTGTCGATCGCCATTATGGTTTGTTCTTCGGCTTTGAGTTTAGGTGACTCCCTGAGGAAATGCTTGGCCAATATGTCATCGTCTTTTTTGGTGCGCTTAGTCTTTTTGAGAATGACGGCAATATCGGCGGGCAGATCTAAAGCGTTTGGGTTGCCATCAATCGCGGATAATCGTGGCCGGCCAATGGTACGTCCGCCTCCATAGTTTTGGATGACAGTAAATTTAAGTTTTGCCTCTGACTTGAGTTCTAACGGTTCGGTCAGTCTGTAAATCGCCCAAGCCGGTTTGCCGAAGGCAGGATTGATGGCCCAGCCGGTCTTGAGGTCGTTGTCAATACTGCCGGCCACGGCCCAGCGGTTTTGACTGAACGAAGCCTTCACGCTGGCGAACTTTACCATTTTGCTTCCAGTTTTGACCTGGAATTCATTTACGATGAAGTTTGGGTTTTCCACTGGTGCCTTGTTTCTTCCGGGGCCACCTTTATTCATGGAAGGATGTGTTAGTGCCTCGAGGCGGACGGCAGTGATGCGTTTCAAGTCTGACTTGGCTTGGAAGGTGTACGTGCTCTTGTCAGGGTTTTTGCCGGTTACTAATATGCTTCCATCCTTTTGCAGCTCATGTTCTGGGTCTCCGGTTGCATTAAACTTTTCGATAGCAAGAACCGTCCACTGCGGGGATTCTTTTAAAGCTCTTAAAGTTTGATTTTCCCACGCGAGCTGCTCCGTCTTTACGGTCTTTTTCAGTTCGGAAACTCTCTTCACTGCTGCTTCTTTGCGTGTGTTTAAATCTTTTAGCTTTGTCTGTTGTTCTGTCGATATCGGTAAGTTCATCGTTGGTCCGTAAAAATTCCATGTGACACCGTCGCCTTGCTGTTTAACTTCCAGCGGGGTGTTGTTGAAAAACGCAAAGATTGAATAGTAATCTTCTATGGAGAAAGGGTCATACTTATGGTTGTGGCATTGTGCGCACTCAAGTGTGGTTCCTAAGAAAACGGTTCCGGTTGTATTCACGCGGTCGATTACTTGATTCACGCGATTTTCTTCCGGGTGCACACCGGCTTCGACGTTGCAGGTGGGGGTCCGATGGAATCCCGTGGCGACCCGCTGGGCAGAGGTGGCGCTAGGTAGCATATCGCCGGCAATTTGCTCGGTTACAAATTGGTTAAATGGCATTCCAGAATTGAAGGCATTGATTACCCAGTCCCGATATGCCCAGCTGTCCCGGAGCTGGTCTGCTTGGAAACCGTTACTATCGGCATAGCGCGCAAGGTCAAGCCATGGACGCGCCCAACGCTCGCCATAACGTTTAGATTTCAGAAGGTCATCGACAATCGTTTCATAAGCCGCATCGGTCGGGTTGGCAAGAAAGGCATCCACTACCGCGGGCGACGGCGGTAAACCGATGAGATCCAAATGTACGCGGCGCAGCAATTGCTCCGGAGAGGCGGCGGGCGAAGGTCGGAGATTGCTCGTCTCCAATCGGTGAAGCACAAAAAAATCAATCGCATTACGCGGCCAATTCGAATTAGTTTGGGGCAGGGTGGGGCGCACTGGTTTTTGATAAGCCCAATGCCCATCCGCCAGTTTGGTTTCGGCGCTCCCCATCGCCGTCGCCATCCAAAATAATGCCATAAGTACGCATATACGCATAAGGTGAAGAGTTTATGGAAAAAAGACGCGAGCGGCAATGCCGGTGTTTGCATTTCCCTTGAATAACCCCCTGCGTGCGGCAATCCTAAGCCTATGAAAGTTTCCCTGCATCCTGGCCTCATGGGCCTTTGTCTTATTGCTTCTCCGCTTGCCGCTGACGATTGGCCCGCGTACCGCGCTGACGGCAAGCGCTCCGCGGTTTCCGCGGAAAACATACCCGCCAAATTGTTTGCAAATTGGACTTTTCAACCCCGGCACGCGCCGCGGACAGCATGGCCACTACCGGGCGAGGAGGCGCCGCGGATGCATACTGACCGTGCTTATCATGCGGTGGTCACGGGCACTACATTGATTTTTGGAAACAACGTGGACAACCACCTTCACGCGCTCGATACACGCACGGGAAAAATGAAATGGAGCTTTGCCACCGAGGGTTCTGTGCGCTTTGCGCCGATGATTGATAGCGGTCGCGTTTATTTTGGTTCGGACGATGGCAACGTCTATTGCGTGGCCGCCGCTGACGGCACGCAAATTTGGAAATACCGCCCCGCTCCCAGTGGCGAGCGCATCATTGGTAATGGTCGGTTGATTTCATTATGGCCCATCCGCACGGGGGTGTTGATTGAAAACAACATTTTATATACCACCGCCGGCATCTTCCCGTATGAGGGATTGTACATCGCCGCTGTGAACGCCAAAACTGGTGAGCCGATTTGGGTGAACGACACCGCTGGCGACCAAGCGTGGGGGCTGCAATACGGTGGCATGTCACCGCAGGGTTATCTCGTGGCGTCGGCGGACACACTATTCGTGCCCGCCGGTCGCAGCATGCCCGCGGCATTCAATAAACGTACCGGAAAGTTCAAGCGCTTTCTGAGTGGCGGCGGT
>JAPKEI010000197.1 GCA_028872685.1 Verrucomicrobiota bacterium
ACCGGTTGCGAAAACCGCAGCGAACGAAAGAGCAACCAGCCGCTAAAACCAAGCAACAGCAGGGCCATCGGGGCATAAGTTTTAGCAAAAAGCACAGGGCCACTGTCGCCGCCCAGCGCGAGGCACACATCGAAATACGCTTTGGTGAAGTTGGGCATCGCCGATGGGACCTCGCCGCCCAGCCAGTTTTGATCCTGCCAAAAACTCCAGCCGGATTTTTCATCGAAGGCATGGGACTGAATACCCGCAAGCGGGGAGTCGTTGGCGAAAAGCACTTGACCGCGCTCAAGACCGCCGCGAAAGAGAAAGCCCAGCACCAGCGCCAAGCACCCCAGCGCTAACAGCGCGTCAAGCCACTTGGGGGAACGGGGTTCGGCTGAAGAGTCGGACATCAAAACCTCAGCGGCGACCCTGACCCGAAACGCCGCGCAAGGCAACGGCCAAGTTACCCAGCATCCCCGCCCACGGGCCGGTGATGGCGCGGGTGGCGTGCTCGATTTCCCGGCGGTAGTGCGGCGTCTCATCCGCCGATTGCGTGCGCTTCACGCGACTGCGCGCGGCGAGGAGACAACGCTGGCGGAAACCCCACAGCCACCCGCCGAGGCCGGATTTTCCCAACAACGCCGAGGCCGCCACCATCGCCTGCCATTCATCGGCAATCACCGCAGCCGGCTCACGGCGGTTGCGTGAAGTGGTCGTATGCTCATGCCGACGGTACTCACACAAGGCCGAAGGCACCTCGATCACCGCCTCGCACGCCGAGGCCAGCTCCGCATAAAAAACCGCATCTGCGCACTGAATAAAATGCGTATGAAATTCCACCGGCAGAAGCGCGCGATTGGTTTTCATCAATACAGCCGGCAAACAAATCGTCCGCAAATCGGCCTGCGATGCGATGAATTCTTTTTGCGGAATCGTGATTGCCGCGCCGCCCGGCACAATGGGAAACGGACACATCAAATCCCCACCCTCCACCAACATGCCATCTTCACAGATGACTTCGTACGCCGCATAAATCAGCGCGCGACCTTCCACCGCTTCCAGAGGCTCGAGCAGTCGCTCGTAAAATTCAGGCTTTATCAAATCATCCGCCGTGAGCAAATGTAGCACGTCCGCCTCCTCCGCGTAACGCAGCGCGTTGTTAAAATTTTCCGTCGACCCAACGTGCTCGTCGGTGAGCCGCCACTCGAAGCCTTCTTTTTCAAATGCCTTGGCGATGCGATGCGTACCGTCGGTGGAGCAGTTGTCCTGAATGATGACACGATCGGGTCGGCGCGTTTGGCTCGCGACTGATTCGAGCGTGGCCTCGAGAAAACGCTCGCCGTTGTAAACCGGAATGACTGTAACAAGCCGGCTCATCGGATCATAAAACGCCGAAAATACGGCGTAAAGTTTCTGCCACGCGTTGCACTTGCTCGCGGGTGAGGTTCATTGCCGATGGCAGGTTGATCCCCCACGGGCTAAGGCGATAGCTTACTGCATTCCGTTTGCGCGCCACCGCCGCTTCCGCTTGCCCATCGTACGCCGGCAAACTGCTGAGCGGATGAAACATCGGCCGACTGTCGATGCCTTCGGCGTCGAGCGCCGCCATCAGTTTTTCCTTCGGCCACTCAAGCATCGGATCGAGCACGAGCGTGACCATCCAAAATGTGTTCTTCGTGTTGACTGGTTCGTGGTTCATAGAAACCCCTTCCACTCCCGTCAGTGCCTCGCGGTACCATTCGAAAATCTCCCGCTTGCGGGCCACCAATTCTTCCGAGCGCTCCACTTGCGCCAAGCCAATCGCAGCGGCCACGGGCGGCATTTTGTATTTGAACGCGACTTCGGTGTTTTTGAAATGGATGTCGCCCGGCTCGCGGCCGTGGTCGCGCAATTGCATCACGCGCGCATGCAGTTCGTCGTCATCCGTCACCAACATTCCGCCTTCGCCAGTGGTAAAGGTTTTGGAACCGTGGAAACTAAACGTCGCCACATCACCGAGCGCGCCCGCTTTGCGCCCACCAAATTCGCTCCCAATCGCCTCGGCGGCATCCTCAATAATTTTCAAGTGATGCTCATCGGCGATGGCCCGCAGCGCGGGATATTCCGGCACGCCACCGTATAAATCCACCGGTAAAATCGCTTTCGTGTTTTCGGTAATGCACGCACGCACGCTCTCGGCACAAAGACACCAAGTGTTTTCGTCAATGTCAGCAAACACCGGCGTTGCCCCGACATACGAAATCGGCGCGGCGCTGGCAATCCACGTGAGGTCTGGCACAATCACTTCATCGCCCGGCCCAATCCCCAGTGCGGCCAGTGCGAGGTGCAACCCCGAAGTGCACGAGGGCAAACTCACCGCGTGTTTCACGCCGATGTAATTTGAAAATGCTTCCTCAAAACGTTGCGGATATTCACCAGCGCGTGCGTACCAACCGTGCGTTGCTGCATCGGTGGCATAATCAATTTCCCGCTGCGTGATGCTTGGGCCGGCGATGGGAATACGTCCGCTCATTTTTCTGCAACGCACTTTAGATAACCGCCCGGTGCCACGCTGATTTGCAGTTTGGCGTCAATGGCGGTGTCCACCTCGAAGCGTTCAGTCGTTTTCAAAAAAGCATCCACCGCTGTGCGCGGATTGTCGCCCTTATCCCACGGGCGATTGGGAAACGACCCCGCGGGCATATCTTCAATGAGCGTGTCGCACACGACCAAATAGCAATCCTTCGTGACAAGTGGCGCGTAGATTTCCAATTCGCGCAACACATGCTCGTGCGTGTGATTGGAATCAAGCACCACCATCACACGCTTTGCTTCGGCGGCGGCTTCGGTAACTTGCGTGGCAATGGCGTTGTCAATCGACGAGCTTTGAATCATTTCGATGCGTTCGAACATCGGATGTGCTTCAATTTCCGCGCGATTGTGTTCGCGAATGTCGATGTCGATTCCGAGCACGCGGCCGGCATTGCCGAGCAGTTGCAGCATCGATGCATGAAAAACCAGCGAGCCGCCGTGGGCAATGCCGGTTTCGATAATGAGGTCGGGACGCGTTTCCCAAATTATTTCCTGCAACGCGGCGAGGTCCTGCGGAAATTGAATGATCGGACGTCCGAGCCAGGTAAAATTGTAAGTATAATTATGCGGCGCAATCGCGGCCACCCAATCGAGAGTCGCCTGTCGCACAGCTTCGTCCGTGCGTAGCCCGTCGATATTGTCCTGCACCTCGGCAAAAAATTTAGCCACCTCGCTCATCGCGCGAAATCCTTCCAGTAAACTGTGTCCGAATCAATCACTTCCCGCCCCGCACGTCCACAGTTTGCCGCCAAATCCAACGCGCTGACAAAGGGAGTAAACGCCCCGTGCAACTGCGGATACTCGCGTTTTTGGTAGTCCAAATACTCCACGCGAATGCCCGCCGCCTCAAAGGATTCGTGGTTCAAATATTCCCGTGCGCCATGCCCCGTCACATAACGCTCCGCGCCCAGCGCCTCGCAAACCGCCAGTACTCGAGCCGAGCCCGTGCCCTCAACGCCCATTGCCGATGACCATTGAATTTCCTTCGGCGTAATTTCAAAAAACTCCGCCAACATTTCCACGCTCGCAGCGCTCAACGCCGCCAGCGACTCGTGTTCATTTTTAAAAACCGATTCCACCAAGCCCAACATTTCCTCAACGTGCGGCGCGGCAGCGTAAGTTTGTTTCAAAGTCGCAAGCTGTTTGCGTCGCCAATCGTGTTCGGCCATCCGAATTTCATTAAGCAACTGCCCGAGTTTATTTTCCGCCAAAGGCACCGTGAACCACGGCGTGCCCGCCGCCGTTTTCAACTGCACCCGGTTAAAAAATCCGCCCTTCGAAAACTGCGCGTCATCCAAATGCACAAACACATCGGCCAGTCGCATCTGTTCCAACATTCCCACCCACGGGAAATACATCGGCTGAGAAATGACCACTGTTTTCATCGCAGCGCCTTCTCCATAAAAACAACATCCCGCCAATGTGCGCCGTCGAAGTGATGCCGCCGTTTGGTTTCCAAAATCCTGAATTTTAATTTTCCGTACAACGCAATCGCCCGATGATTGACGCTCAACACCCGCAACGTGAGTGTTTTACAACGCAGCTTTTTCTTCGCGTGCGCTTCCAAAAGTCCCATTGCCTCTGCTGCAACGCCCTTGCCTCGGACCGCCCGCACCAAACAAATGCCCAAATCCGCCGTACCCCGCTCGCGGTCAACCTGCGTCAACTGCACAAACCCGCAAGGGCCGCCGCGGTCGATGACCCAAAACGCTCCTTTCGCATCCCCCGTGCGTCGCCGAATCCACGCGCGTACTTGCGCTGGCGAATATTGCCTAGGCTCAATCATCAGTTGCCGTTGCACCGCCGCATCATTTCGCAAAGCGGCCAACACCGAAAAATCCGTTTTCTCCGGAGCACGCAGTGTCACGTTCACGGGAAGAACACCTCCAATTCCTGTGACCAATCCATCACCGCCAATTCCTCGCGGGCCACGCGCGGGTTCAGTCCCACATACAGTCGCCGAACTGTTTCGGGTAATGCCTCGGGCGCAAGTATGGGTTTGCCGAGCAACGTCTGCTTTTGCCGATGCGGGTTTTGGTCAAGAAAACATTCCACAGATTTGGCCCGATCAAGGCTGGCGTAAATGAACGCACCGTAAAAGCCGGAGCCGTAAATGGCCGCTTCGGTGTCATTCGCTTTTTCAAAAGCGCGTACGCGGTCACCAAACTCTCCCCAGTATTCGGCCATTGCGTTTACTTTGCCGGCAACTGATGTCGCGAGTATCGGCTCCGAGTTTACATTGGTCTTTTCCGCGACCACCACCCACGCGCTGTTGTGGGCGGTGCCATCAATTTCGCGCACGGCAAAACCGGCATCGGACAACAACCTATGCAGCGAGCTTTCGGAAAAATGATTCACGTGGTCAGCCACCACCAAGTCGGCAGAGTTGGCAAACAAGTTGGGCACAAGAAAATAAAATGTGCCGCCGTCGCGCAACAAACGATACGCCTCGCCCACGAACGCCTTCGGATCGACTACGTGTTCCAGTGCGAAAAACGAAATCACTGCATCAAAGTGGCCCGCCCATTCTTCGGGCACTTCGTTCACGGTTTGATTTTCAGCACGCACAAAATCATTCCAAAAATCTCGGTATTGGTTACCCACATCAAAGACGTGCGGAACGACATCATCGCGATTGTTGTGAACGGCTTTGAGCGTGGCGGCTTTACCGCAGCCATAATCAAGCACTCGCGCGTTCGGCGGCAAATTCACTTTCGCTAACAGCGTGTCGACTTGGTGTTCGGTGCGGAAAAGTTTTTTGCCATCGCGCACGGAGTAGAGTTGGTCTTCCTCTTCGCTAGTGGTAAGGATGTGATAATCCTCTGCATAAAATTTCCCCAACGCTGGCAACGGCGCGGTTTGGGTGTGACCGCAATTGGCACAATGCCAAACGCGCGTGGGGCCGTCGAGCACTTGGCAGAGGGAGGTGATGGAAACCGGCCGTACGGATTCGTAAACCGGCGCGCCTAGT
>JAPKEI010000198.1 GCA_028872685.1 Verrucomicrobiota bacterium
AAAAAAATCAACAACGATCAAATCCATTCCTCGCCGCTTTATGCCGATGGCCATCTGTACCTCGCCTTTCCGAATGGTCGTTTTATGGTTGTCAAACCCGGTGATGACGATGCGGAAATCGTGAGCGAAGCGCAGCTCGAAGGCGGCATCCTCGGCTCGCCCGTGGCGTGGAACGGCAAAATTTACCTTCACACCAAAACCAAACTGTATTGCTTTGGCAAAGCCACCGGCCAAAAATCGAAAGCCACGCTGCCCGCAGCGCTTACCCAAAGCGCGGTCGGCAAAGCGGTGGCGTTGCAGATTATTCCGGGCGATGTGTTATTGAAACCGGGTCAAACGATCGAGCTCACCGTCAACACCATCGACGCCAACGGCAATGTGGTGGAACGCGGCGTTTCGGCGGAGTTCGCGAAATTCATCCCGCCCACCGCCAAAGTCAAAACCAGTATGAACGCCGGTGTGAGCAACAACGCCATCACGGCGGACTTGGACAACGTTGGTAGCGCCGGCGCGTTCAAAGCCACTGCGGGCGGGCTGAGCGGATTGCTGCGCGGGCGCATTCTGCCGAAGATTCCGTACACGCAGGATTTCGAGGGCTTCAAGCTCACGGTGGATCACAAAACCGATGGTGTAAAATTCGCCTACCCGCCGCTGGCCTGGACGGGCGCGCGGCTCAAATGGGAAGTGCGCGAAATGGATGGTGGCAAAGTGTTCGCCAAAACGCTCGACCGCGTTTTGTTCCAGCGCGCCATTACGATTTTTGGTGATCCTGATTCCAGCAATTACACTATCGAAGCCGACGTGATGACCGATGGCAGCCGCCGCGTGAAAGGTAATATCGGCGTGATGAACCAGCGTTATTTTATCACGCTTGTCGGCAATCAACAAATTCTTGAGGTGAGCAGCAATCACGAGCGCGTAAAAGCAAGCGTGCCGTTCCGTTGGTCGTCTAAGAAATGGTACCGCCTTAAAAGCCGCGTGGACATTGCGGCCAGCGGCGACGGCATCATTCGCGCCAAGGCGTGGGCGAAGGGCGAGCCCGAGCCGACGGCGTGGACGATTGAAGTGAAACACAAAAACGCACACAAAAAAGGCGCGCCTGGCATTATCGGTTTTTCGCCGCAAAGCCTCTTCCGCGTATACATGGACAACATTTCGATTACGAATAACTAAACGAAAACATTTATTAAAATAATGAACCAAAAATCATTTTTCCTGATGGGTAGCGTGAGTCTGCTTGCGGCTACGGCAATCATTGTTACGCAAACGAATTGTAAAACCGATGGCGCTGATCAGCAGCCCAACCCCAGCGCGGCCGGCAAAACCACCACGCCCCCTGCGCCTGGTGCGATAGCTGCGTTGGTCGCGGGCGAGGATTGGCCGGTGTGGTCTCGCGACGGCAGCGGAAATTTATTTTCGCCAGAGACAGGCATCGCCGCAGATTTTGATCCCGGCAAATTCGTGCGCGGTAGTGAGGAGATCGATATGGCCACCACCAAAAACGTGCGTTGGGCCGCCAAGCTCGGCAGCCAAACGTACGGCAACACCACGGTTTCCGGCGGCAAAGTGTTTGTGGGCACGAACAACGAAACGCCACGCGACAAGCGGCACATCGGCGATCGCGGCAATGTGTATTGTCTCGATGAAAAAACCGGCGAGTTACTGTGGCAGTTGGTTGTGCCCAAGCTCGGCGCGGGCAAAGTGAGCGATTGGGAATACCTCGGCATTTGCTCCAGCCCGTCGGTGGAAGGCAATCGCGTTTATATCGTCAGCAACCGTTGCGAAATTCTTTGCCTCGATACCGAGGGGATGAAGAATGGCAACCAAGGCCTTCAGGATGAAGGGAAGTTTATGGCGGGGAAAGGTAAACCGCCGTTGACGCCAACTGAGCTGGATGCGGACATTATTTGGATTTATGATATGCGAACGGAACTCGGCGTGTTCCCGCATAACATCGCCAGCTCATCGGTGCTCATCGTGGGCGATTTGCTTTTTTGCACCACCTCCAACGGGCAGGATTGGAGCCACCTCAACATCCCCGCCCCGCAAGCGCCCTGCATTGTGGCGCTCAACAAAAAAGACGGAACGCTCGCCGGCGAAGAAACCGAAGGTATCGGCAAAGCCATCAAGCATTGTAACTGGTCCAGTCCGTCCAAGGGCAAGGTGAACGGCAAGGACGCGGTGTTTTTCGGCGCGGGCGATGGCGTGCTTTACGCCTTCGATACCACATTCAAAAAGGACGCCGACGGCTACGATGTTTTCAAACTTTTGTGGAAATACGATTGCGTGCCGGACGTGCATAAAAAAGACGCCGAAGGCAATGACATCAAATACCCCGCCGCCGATGGCCCCAGCGAAATCATCGCCACACCGACCTATCACAATGGTCACGTGTACATCGCCCTTGGACAGGATCCCGAGCACGGCGAGGGTGTCGGTAATCTCACTTGTATCAACGCCAACACCGGCGCGAAGGTTTGGGACTACCGAAAAATCCAGCGCACCATTTCCACCTGTGCTATCGACCCTGCCACCGGCTTGCTCGTAGCCGCTGATTACACCGGCTATGTTTACTGCCTTGATTCCAAGACGGGCAAGGAACATTGGGTGTACGACACCAAGGCCCATATGTGGAGCAGTCCACTCATTGCCGATGGGAAAATCTTTATTGGCGACGAGGATGGCGATCTTACCATCCTCCCGCTCAAGACGGATTTCCATCCCAAAAACGACGAGCCCATTTTTGAGACCAATATGCTCGTGCCGATTTATTCCTCGCCCATCGTGGCGAACGGCACGCTGTACGTCGGCACTCAAACGCATATTTACGCCGTGGCCTTGCCCGCGAAATCCGCCTCAAAGTAGGCCAGCAAAATGAGATATTTGATCGTCGCCCTCGTGGTGTCCCTTGCTTGGCTGCATCAGGACTGGTTAATTTGGCCGCTTCTTTCTGAAGTGCAAAAAGAACACGACCTCATCCTCGGCATCCCCGCCGGGTTGGGCTACCAAGTCGCGCTCTCATTCGCCACTGCCGTCGTATGGTTTCTGGCTGTCTGGAAAGCGTGGCCCACCGAACTGGAAAACTGGGCCAGTGCCGGCGAAAACCGCCGAGGCGGCGGCAGCCGCAATCGTGGTAGGGGCCAAGGCGGACGCGACAATCGCGGACGCACCCAACGCGGCGACTACCGCCCTTCAGCCGATCGCGATCGCGGCGATCGCTCCGAGCGCAGCGGCAATGACGACAATGAAGGCCGCTCCCGCCGACGCCGTGGTGGACGCGGCCGTCGTAGTGGTGGCCAAGGCAATGGCGGCAACCCCAATTCCTCCAACAACCCCTCTTAAAAACTGAATGATTATTTTTGCTGCTTCCGCTTCCACCATCCCGCTTTGGATTGTGTTGGGCTATCTTGTTTTACTGCTCGGCCTTGGCATTTTCAGCAGCAAATTCTTTCGCGGCACCAGCAAGGATTACTTTGTCGCCAGCCGTTCCATCGGCTCGTTTATGCTGTTGATGAGCGTGTTTGGCACCACGATGACCGGTTTCGCGCTGGTGGGTTCCTCCGGTAAAGCCTTTAACACCGGCGTGGCCACGTACGGCGCGGTGGCGGCGTGGAGCGGCATCATTCACTCCGCGATTTTTTTCATCATCGGCCTCCGCCTCTGGGCTATCGGCAAACGCCACGGCTACGTCACCCAAGTGCAGTTCTTTCGCGACCGCTTCAATTCTCAAACTCTCGGTACCGTGCTGTTCGTTTTGCTCGTGCTGCTCATCATCCCGTATCTTTTGATTGGCATCATCAGCGCCGGAAATTTTGTGGAAGGTACCACGAAGGGGATGTTCAACGCGGACGGCATTGCCCCGTGGATCACCGGCCTCGTCATTTGCGGTGTGGTGCTCACGTACGTATTCCTCGGCGGCGTCCGCAGCACCGCTTGGGCGAACACCTTTCAAACAATCGTTTTTATGCTCACCGGCATCGTTGCCTTTCTGATGATTTCATCCGCTGTGGCCCAAAAAAATCCAGAGTACAACCTCAAAGAATCCGGCATCATTTACAACATCAAACGTGCCACCGAATATGTGGAAACCCACAAACCCGAGCGACTGGCGCGCGGCGTGCACCCTGGCGCAACCACGAAGTACGAGGAGCAACAACAGGAATACGAAGAAAAAATGATGGAGGCCATGAACAATTCGGCGGAAAGCGGGGAGGAAATGATAGAGCCAGCAGAGCCTACCGCGCCCAAGCCTTCGATGTCGCATTTGGTATTCATCACGTTTCTGTTCATCCCCCTCAGCATCGGAATGTTCCCGCACGTTTTCCAGCATTGGCTCACGGCGAAGGACGCTAAAACGTTTCGGTTGGCCATCGTGGCGCATCCCATCTGCATTGCCATCGTTTGGCTGCCGTGTATTTTAATTGGGGTATGGGCGGCGGGCTTGGCTGCTGCTGGAGACATTTCCATTTCCAATCCCAGCGAAGTGCTGGGGACGATGGTGAATTTAATTGCCAACCCGTGGTTGCTGGGCCTGTTGATGGCCGGCGTGTTGGCGGCGATTATGAGCAGCCTCGATTCCCAATTCGCCTGCCTCGGCACGATGTTCACCAACGACATCGTCATCCCCATTCGCGGCAAGGATTATTATAGCGACGCGGACAAGCTGAAGCTGGCGCGGTGGTTCGTCGTCGGCGTGGTGGCGGTGGCGTACCTCGCTTCACTGGCACTGATGGAAACAGCTAGCGTGTTCGGCCTCGGCATTTGGTGCTTCACGGGCTTCACTGCGCTGTTCCCGATTGTGTTTGCTGCGCTATATTGGAAACGCGTGACGGCCGTGGGTGTGTACGCGTGCATGGCGGTGACGACTGGCCTTTGGGTTTATTGGTTCCACCAATCCGGCTACGGCGTGGACAAACATTTTTTAATTCTCGGGATGTTGCCTGTCGCGCCCCTCACGCTTGCTTCGGCGGCAGCGTTGGTGATGGGCTCGCTCTGCAGCAAGCCGCCGGAGGCGCGTTTGGTGAATCGGTTTTTCCCGCGCTCAAACGATTCGAATCGGTCAAGAGGCTCGAATGACCGGCGATCGCGGCAGGGGAGTTGACGTAAACTGAATCTTGGACAGCGAAAGAGCGTCCGAAAATTTTATGGCTGAATTGGAACAAAAAATTGAGGAAGCAAAAGCCGCGCTCGATGCGCACGTGGCGGAGATTGTGAAATGGCATTTCTCGCCGGAAACGGGTTGCCCGTTTTGGCTGGATTGGGCTAAGGATGCGGGCTGGGATCCGGCGACGGAGGTGAAATCCCTCGACGATTTGCTGGCGAAGTTCCCGAATTTCGAGGACGAATGGCTGCGCGACAAACAGCCAGAAGTGTGGGTACCCGCCAAATTTAAGGGCAAGCCGTTCAACATTTTTGAAACCGGCGGCACCACCGGCATGCCCAAACAACGCATCGGCTGGGAGGATTACAAGATCGATTACAGCGAGTTTTCGGACACGCTGGATGACGCCGC
>JAPKEI010000199.1 GCA_028872685.1 Verrucomicrobiota bacterium
ACCGTGGCGGGCCTCACCGCGGCCGAACTGGAAGTCGCCCTGCGCAAGGTCCGCGAAAATGAAGCGCACCAATACATTTCCAGGCTCGAAGCCATTCCGGTGGATCAACGCAACGCACTGCAGCTCGACACATTGCGTCTGGCCAAAGCTTTTGTGGCTAGCCCCAAGACCGCCTTTGCCGATGAATGGCCCAACCTGCAAAGCCTCATCGGCACGCTGGGAAATACACAATTGAAGTTTTTTAACAACCAAACCAACACCAACGCGCCTCTGGATTGGGCCGAGGCCGGGAAACCGTCGCTGGTGATTTCTATTAACCCGCAAACCGACATCATCCTGCCCGAGGCGCGCGTGAACATTGTGTTCAGCGCGGGCGGCAAGAGCTATCGTCTGCAACTCTCCAACTGCGCCAAATTGCCCGGACATGACTGGCGTGTGGCGGAGGAATTGCGGCTCATCGACCTCACCGCCGAGGCTGCTGCCGAAAAAGATTGGGGCACTGATCTCCCCACCGCCCTCAAGCAAGCGAAGGCCGAAGGTAAGCGCGTGCTTATCGGGTTTACCGGATCGGACTGGAACCCCTCCTGCATCGCGCTGCACGATCGCGTGCTCACGCAGCCGGTGTTTCGCGATTGGGCCGCACAAAAACTGGCGCTCGTGCGCGCGGATTTTCCACGCCACACATCGCCCCCAAAGATGCAGGCCGATGCCAATAAATTGCTTCTACGAAAATACGCCGTGGAGGGATTCCCCACGTTACTGTTGCTCGATGCCGGAGGCAACGAACTGCACCGCATCGAAGGCTACGAAAACGAAGACGTGCTCGTGTGGGTGGGTGCGTTGAAAAAGAAACTCAATCCTGAAGGTGAATAAGATTAATTATTTTTCTGCCGTGTTGAGCGCCGCTCTGTTGTGGACGGTGGCCTGCGGCGACTCTCGTCCTGCCAAACCGGATCCGCCCCAGGGCGGCCAAGCCAAGCCGCCAAAGCCCGTCGCGCAGGTGAATCCTTTCGAATCGCCCGAAACGCTGGCGCGGATGTTTCACAAATCGCTCTCCGCCAATGACGCCATTCAAATGATGCACCTCTCCATGCTCGGTGCGCCCACTAATTCATGGATGGAGTTCACCAGCAAAATGTACCAGCATTCCAACAGGTTACTGGCACAAAACCTCGCCGATCTGGAAGCTGCCAATCCGCGCGAACAACGCACTGAAGCCGAGCAAGCGCGCATTTTCAATCTCATGGCGCAACGTCGCCAAATGGATATCGCGTTCACCAACAGCCTCCAGCGCCTGTCCGTTGAGCTGCCCAATATGCGCGAGACATTTCTGCAACGCGGGTTTCTCGATGTAGTGCTCCAGTTCAAAGCCGCCGGGCTGGATCCTGCGCAACTCACCGTATCGCGCATCGACACCTCCCAACTCACCGACACCTATCAGGGCATCGCCATGCGCGGTGGGCCGATGACCCTTTGGTTCGCTCAAGGCAAGACGCCGTTGGACATCACCCTCACCCTTGTCGTGGCCAAGGTGCCGCATCACGGCTGGGTATTCGTGCAGGATCCCAAACTGAATGTTCCCGCCGTGCAAGGCCCTGCGGAGCCGCCGCCGGGCAAATAACCTCGCCCCACAGCCACGCTCACGGTATAGCCTTCGCCCGTGAGTAACAGTCCATCCAACTGGACGCCCGACTCGTGGCGTGCCCGGCCCATTCAGCAACAGCCGCTGTGGCCCGATGCCGGCGCGTTGCAAACCACGCTGGACGAAGTGCGCGCATTGCCGCCGTTGGTGAACCACGGCGAAGTGGATACCCTGCGCGCCCACCTCGCCGAGGCCGCGCGCGGCAAAGCCTTTCTGCTCCAAGGCGGCGATTGCGCCGAGCGCTTTGCCGACTGCACCAAAACCGCCATCGAAGCGAAGTTGAAAATTCTTTTGCAAATGTCCCTCGTGCTCACATGGGGCGCACGCATTCCCATCATCCGAGTGGGCCGCATGGCAGGGCAGTTTGCCAAACCGCGCAGCAGCGATACGGAGACCATCGACGGCACTGAGATGCCGAGCTACCGAGGCGACAACGTGAACGCGATCACGCCCGATCTCGCCGCGCGCCAGCCCGATCCGCAGCGGCTCGTGAAGGCGTACCATCTTTCCGCCGCCACGCTGAATTATGCGCGCGCGCTGGTCGATGGCGGCTTTGCCGATTTGCATCACCCGCAACATTGGGACCTCGGCTTTGTGCGCAGCCAATCCCATCGCGCCGAATACGAGGACATGGTCGAACGCATTCGTGATGCCATTGATTTCTTGGAATCCACCGGCGTGCGCGGCACCAGCGCGTTGCGAACGGTCGAGTTGTTTTCGTCGCACGAAGGTTTGTTGCTCGATTACGAGGAGGCCCTCACGGAAAAAGTGGGCGACCGCTACTACAACCTCGGCGCGCATTTTCTGTGGATTGGCGATCGCACGCGCAACCTTGGCGACGCACATCTCGAATACTTTCGCGGCATCGAAAATCCCATCGGCATCAAAGTCGGTAAACAAATGCAGCCGAACGAGTTGGTGGAAATCATCAACGAAGTCGAACCCGCCAACCGCGCCGGACGCATCACGCTCATCTCGCGCATCGGCGCGGCGGATGTGCGCGAAGCCCTGCCGCCACTCATCGCCGCCGTGCGCGAGGCTGGCCGAAATGTCGCGTGGTCGTGCGATCCAATGCACGGCAACACCACCACCACTGACAGCGGCCTAAAAACTCGCGACTATGATTGCATTCTCGCAGAGCTCGAAGCCGCCTTTGAACTCCACGCCACCCAAGGTGGCCAACTCGCGGGCGTGCATTTTGAACTCACCGGCGAAGACGTCACCGAATGCACCGGCGGCCCTCAGGAACTTTCCGAAGCCGATCTTTCGCGCAGTTACGAAACCTACTGCGACCCGCGCCTCAACTACGCCCAAAGCCTCGAGCTCGCCCTCCGCATCGCGCAGCGCTTGCAATCCCGCCGCAAGAACGGCGGCGCCTAACCAATGAAACGCGCCGCCCTCATCGGCATCATCGTGCTCAGCAGCGTCGCCTGCCTTTGGCTGCTGCTCGCGTGGCTCAGTGAAACGGAAAGCAATTATCAACCCGCCGACAACAACAGCACCGCCACCACCAACGCAGTGCCCACCGCAGTTTATCAGCCGCATAGTTTCGCCGGCGGCGAAATCGCCACTTACAAAATCAAACTCGGCGGCATCACGCTTGGCAAATGCACTTTCCGCGCAGATCTACTCGATGACAATGGCACCGCTCAATGGCGCTTCACATTGAAGGGTGGTGCCCTTGGCGGCATTGTCCAATACGACTCCACCTCACATGTGAACGCCTCCTTTAATCACTCCATTTCATATCACACCGTGCAGAAAGATGCCGCCTCGCGCGTGGTGGATTTGGCATTTGATGAGAAAAATTTGAAAGTAAAACGCCGCCTCAACGGCAACTCCGATGGCGAAGTGGATACGAAGCCCAACACGCTCGACCCCATTAGCGTGATCTTCAAATTTCGCGAGCTAGACCTCGCCCAAACCGGCACCGTAGCCAGCCACGTGAGCGATGGCAAAGGCACGTTCCCCGTAAAGATCAACGTGATCGGCCCACAGAAAATCAAGATTGGTGACCAGGAGTTTAACGCCATTCTCGTGGAGCCCGACCTCGGCAACCTGCGCGGTGTCTTCAACAAAGACCCCAAAGCGAAACTGCAAATTTGGCTCAGCGCCGACGCCCACCGCGTCCCCCTCCGCATCCGCACCAAAATCGCCCGCGGCAATTTCATCACCGAACTGGAAGATTACCAACGGCCGGATTCGAATTAAACCGCCAAAGCGGTTCAAGCAATTACCGCCCCATTAGTCCGCCGAGGCCGCCGCCGCCCATTTTGGCTAGCATTTTTTGCATCTTACCCATCTTTTTCATCATCTGCTGCATCTCGAAAAATTTGTTGAGCACACCGTTCAGTTCGGAAACTTTTACGCCCGTACCGGTGGCGATGCGTTTGCGGCGACTGGCGTTGAGGATGTTTGGGTTGCGACGTTCCTGCAGGGTCATCGCACAAATGAGGGCTTCCATACGGCTCATTTCTTTTTGACCTTTGTCGAGGTCCGCGCCTTTGAGTGCCTGATCACCGCCGGGGAGCATACCCACGATGTTCTCCAATGGGCCCATTTTTTTCATCGCCCGCATTTGCTCCAGAAAATCTTCCAGCGTGAAATTACCTTTGCGCATTTTCTCTTCCATGCGCTTGGCTTCATCTTCGTCTATCACCTCCGCAGCTTTTTCCACAAGGCTTACCACGTCACCCATACCTAGGATTCGGCCGGCCATGCGCTCTGGATGGAACGCCTCAAATTCATCCAACTTCTCACCAAGGCCCGCAAACTTAATGGGCTTTCCGGTGACGCTTTTCATCGACAACGCCGCGCCGCCGCGCGCGTCACCATCGAGCTTGGTGAGAATGGACCCGGTGATGCCTAGCGCCTCATCAAAATGTGTAGCTACGCTGACAGCTTCCTGTCCGGTGGCAGCATCAAGCACGAGCAAAATTTCCTGCGGCTTGATGATCGCCTTGAGGTCGACCAATTCCTGCACCAGATTCTCATCAATCTGCAAACGGCCTGCGGTATCGAAAATCAAAACATTACACGCCTGCGCCCGCGCTGCCTCGAGCGCCGCCTTCGCGATTTTACGTACATCCTTCTCGCCCTTTAGCGCCAGCACCGGCACATCGACCTGTTCGCCAAGAACTTCCAACTGCTCCATCGCCGCGGGGCGATAGACATCCGCCGCCACAAGCATCGGCTGGCGGCCTTGTTTTTTGAGGAGCTTGGCCAGCTTGCCGCTAGAAGTCGTCTTGCCCGCGCCGTGCAGGCCCACCATCATTAGGCAGCTCGGGTTGCCGCCGGTTTCGAGTTGGGCATTTGTGTCGCCGAGCAGCGTGACCAGCTCGTCGTGGATGATTTTCACCATCTGTTGCCCCGGCTGTACACTGGCTAACACCTCCTCACCGAGTGACTTTTCCTTCACGCGGGCAACAAATCCCTTGGCCACCTTGAAATTAACATCCGCCTCCAGCAATGCCAGTCGCACCTCACGCAGGGATTCGGCCACATTCTCCTCCGAGATTTTACCCAAACCGCGCAGGTTTTTGAACGCGCCCTGTAATTTTCCACTGAGAGTATCGAACATCGGCGCGCAACTTAGGCCGAGCACGGATCGAAGGCAAGCGCAGCGGCGGCGCGGTTTTGGGGTTGTCACGCCCAAAGCTTTCCACTAAGTTTCCCGCCCCTTGAGTGGGAGGATACCGAAGCGGTCAAACGGGGCAGACTGTAAATCTGCTGGCTATGCCTTCACAGGTTCGAATCCTGTTCCTCCCACCATTTTCCTTTTGCTCTCCAATCAGCATTTGTAGGGGTAAATTGAGAGACCGCATTTTTATGTCCAACAACGAACATGAAAAAAAAGCACCACCGG
>JAPKEI010000200.1 GCA_028872685.1 Verrucomicrobiota bacterium
AACGAGTGGCGGCGGCTACCAAGAACGGTTTCACTCCCATATCCACCATGCGGGTAATGGCACCGGGCGCATCGTTGGTGTGCAACGTGGAGAACACAAAGTGCCCCGTAAGCGAAGCATTCACAGCAATGGTGCCAGTTTCCGAATCCCGAATTTCCCCGAGCATAATGATGTTCGGCGCTTGGCGCAGCATCGCCCGCAACGCGGCGGAAAAAGTCATGCCCGCCGCCACATTAACTTGGCATTGGTTGATTCCAGAGAGGATGTATTCCACCGGATCCTCCACGGTAATGATTTTTTTGTTCGGGGTGTTAAGGAGATTGAGACAGGAATAAAGTGTGGTGGTTTTTCCTGAGCCGGTTGGCCCTGTGACGAGCATGATGCCGTCAGGCATTTGGGCGTTGCGCTCAAACACTTCCTGATCTTCCCGCATGAAGCCAAGCTGATCGAGGCCGAGATTCAGTCCGCCCTTGTCCAAAATACGCATCACGATGCTCTCGCCGTAAATGGTAGGCAAACAACTCACACGAAAATCGATCACGCGCCCATCGATCACCTGTTGATAGCGACCATCCTGCGGGGTGCGTTTCTCCGCGATGTTCATGCCGGATTCAATTTTCAACCGACTCACAATCGGTGCCCCAACGCGTTTCGGCGGCGCATTGCCCTCGCGCAACACCCCGTCCACTCGATACCGTATCCGCATCCGTTCTTCAAAAGGCTCAATGTGAACATCCGAGCAGCCTATCTTGAACCCTTCCTCAATAATCAGGCTCACCATCTTTACCAGCGGCGAATCAGAATCGTCCTCCACCTCCATACCCGCACCATCTGCCGCCGCGCCGCCCTCGGCCTGCACTTGGTCGAGATCCACCTGCGTTTGGGAAAGTTCCTGAACAATTCGCTCCACAGCTTCATCGGCAGAGCCATAGAAACGATCAATCGCCGCACGGATTTGCGGCTCGCTGGCTACCTTGAATACAATGTTTGAATAATTGACCATCCGGGTGAGTCCGTCGGTCGCATCTATGTCGCCTGGATCCGAAAGAGCCACCACCAATTCGTCTTCATTCACCTCCACCGGCACAACCTGATAACGCCGGGAAATATGCCGCGGAATGGCCCGCAGCAAATCATCGCGTGGCCTCAAGTCACGCAAGTCAATTTGCTCGCACCCAAACTGCGCCGCACGCGCCTGTGTGATTTGGTCGATGTTAATGATTTTCTGAACCACCAACGTATCGATCAGCCCAGCGCCAGCGGATTCGGCCGCAGGACGCGCCGCATCCAGTTGAGCATTATCAACCAGCCCCATGTTCATGAGGGTATCAACCAAGTAATCGTCTTTAACAGCCATGCAACGCGCCGCCACAAACTACGACCCCAAGTAGCCCCACGTCAAATACGAGCTATAAACAAAAGGGATTTGTGAGTTTATCCTACGTGTGCGGATGAAGACGGTTTGGCCCCATTATAAAAAAAGCGGAGCCATTTTGGCCCCGCTCAATGAGCATATATTTGGTCAGTCGTCCAACTCCACCACCCAAATATTGCGGAACCTCGTCGGGTTGCCGTGATCCTGCAGGCCAATGGAACCCGGCCCGTGCTTCACATATTTCTTTACGCCCCGATGCCCGGATGGGCCGATGAGTTCGCGTTGGTCGTGCACCTTCACACCATTGTGAATCACTGTCACCACTGCTGACCGCGTCACTTTTCCGTCCTTGCCAAACTTCGGCGCGTGAAATTCGATGTCATAAGTCTGCCATTCACCCGGAGGTCGGCACACATTCACGCGCGGCGGATACTGGCCGTAAATCGCCGCACACTGACCGTCGGCATAGGAAATGTTATTGTACGAATCCAGCACTTGCACCTCGTATTTGCCGCAAAAAAATACGCCGCTGTTGCCGCGCCCCTGACTATTACCAACCACTTTTTCCGGCGTGGCAAATTCCAAGTGCAACTTGATGGAGCCAAACTTCTTCTTGCTGTTCAACTGGCCTGAGCCACGCGTTACTTCCATGTAGCCCTTTTCCACCTTCCATTTATTGTGACTCCATTGGCTCATGTCTGTGCCATCAAACAACACCACCGCGCCCTTGGGCGGTTTAGCACCGAGGGTTTTTGACAGGCCAACCTCCACCACCTTCGGCCGCGGCCGGTTAGCGTCATGCACTCGCCATTTTTGACCGGGGATGACTGGCGTGTCCGTGTAGCCCGGCAGGTTTTTGTCAGCAGCGGCCGTTTCAAAAACGGAAATCGCCAGCATGGGAACGAGGGAAAAGAGTACAATCTTTTTCATATCAAATGGTTCTGCCACCAGCCTAGCAACCGCACCCCCACCCGCAAGCGAAACTTTCGCTTGGCCGTACAGCTTTTGCCCGTTAAAAGCCCTGCGTGCCGCGCCGCCCTATTCTTTATATTGAAAACCTCCGACTCGAGCGAGGCGACACCGTCATTCTCAACGGCATTAACTGGCGCGTGGATCCCGGCCAGCACTGGGTTGTCCTCGGCCCCAACGGTTCTGGCAAAACCACATTACTCGCCGCGCTCACTGGCTACAAAACCCCCACCGACGGCGACATCCAATTACTCGGTCAAACCTTTGGCGAAAGCCACTGGCCCGAGCTGCGCAAAAAAATAGGACTCGTCAGCAGTGCCCTCAACAAACTGATGGCCCCCGCCGAGCCCGCGCTCGAGACAGTCATCAGCGGCAAATACGCTATGATCGATCTCTGGGAAACCCCAACCCCCGCCGACCGGCGCACCGCCCGCTCCATCCTCAAACGCATCGAATGCCTCCCCCTTGTCGACCGCCCCTGGCACCACCTCTCCCAAGGAGAACGCCAGCGCATCCTAATCGGCCGCGCACTGATGGCGAAACCCAAGCTACTCATCCTCGACGAACCCTGCGCTGGCCTCGATCCCGTTGCCCGCGAAAACTTCCTTCAATTCCTCAACCGGCTTGCCCGGCAATCCAACGCCCCTGCCCTCGTCTTCGTCACTCATCACGTCGAAGAAATTATGCCTGCCTTCTCCCACGCGCTGCTGTTAAAGGAAGGTCAAGTTTGTGCTTCCGGCCTTTTAAAGGAAACGTTAACGAGCAAAAATTTGAGCAGATCTTTTGGTGACACTGTGAAGCTGGAGCAGAAAAACGGGCGGTACACATTGAAGGTGAAACCGACGCGGAAAGGAATGATGTGAAGTTTTAATATTGCGCCCCAGGAAACCAAGGCTGGAACTCATCATCCCCAATCCCATTCAACTCACTCTTCGTTTTCTCCCCGCTTGCCACCGCGATGATTTTCTCAAAAATTCGCGCGCCCACTTCCGCCACCGTTTCCGTGCCATCGATGATCGTCCCCGCATTCAAATCCATGTCCTCTTCCATCCAGTTAAACAGTGCCGTGTTGGTGGACACCTTGATGCACGGCGCCGGTTTACAGCCATACACACTGCCGCGACCGGTGGTGAAAACACCCACATTGCAACCGCCCGCCACCAGCCCCGTCATACTCACCGGATCATAACCGGGCGTATCCATAAAACAAAACCCCGCCGTGTCGATGCGTTCGGCGTAATCGTACACCGCCATCAGCGGCGACTGCCCGCCCTTGGCCAGTGCGCCAAGGCTCTTTTCATAAATCGTGGTAAGCCCGCCAGCCTTGTTGCCCACAGAAGGATTATTGTTGATAGTGCTGTCGTGTCGTCGCGCGTAGTCCTCCCACCAATGGATTTGCCGCATTAGCTTTTCGGCAATCTCCGGTGTGGCCGCACGATTGGTCAGCAAATGTTCCGCGCCATAAATTTCCGTGGTCTCCGCCAACACAGAAGTGCCGCAGTGCCTCACCAGCTCATCGGAGGCGACGCCCAGCGCGGGGTTTGCCGTGCAACCGCTATTGCCATCTGAGCCGCCGCAGTTTTCCGCCAGTAACAATTTTGACAAAGGTTGCTCCGTGCGCCGCCCCTCTGCCACCTTCGGCAAAATCGCCTCCACCGCCTTAGCCGCCGCTTCGATTGTCTTCAACGAACCGCCCGTGCCTTGGATCGTCATGAATTCCGGCGCAAGCTCGCCTTCGCGCAAATTGTCCAAATCATAATCCTCGCGAATGCCCGCGATTTGATTGTCCTCGCAGCCGAGCCCGATCATTACATAACCCGCGATGTTTGAATGCCTCGCCATGTTGCCGAGTGTGCGGCGGATAATTTGCATCGGCCCGCCCGGATCCACCCCGCACCCGCCTTGCGTCTTTAGTGCAATCACACCATCGATATTCGGAAATTGTTTTTGAAACTCCGGCCCGCGAAAGCGCTCCGCCACATAACGCGAAACGGAGTTGGAACAGTTCACATTGGAAATCACCGCCACATAATTGCGTGTGCCGGCCCGCCCAGCCGGGCGGGCAAACCCCTGAAACGTGCGACGCTCCACCTGAGGATAAAATTCCGTGGGCCGATAATCCGAACAAGGATGATGCTCCCGTTCATAATCTCGGCACACCAAATTTTGCGAATGCACATGCTCCCCAGCCGCAATATCCCCTTCAGCAAAACCAATGATCTGTCCGTATTTTCGCAGTGCCTCGCCGTCTACCACCGCCTTTAGTGCAATCTTGTGCCCAGCCGGAATGGTCACCGCCGTTGTAATCGAACCATTTCCATTGGCCAACTCCGTGCCCGCCTTCACAGTTTTTTTTAACACGCCCACGTGATCGCCCTCACGCAAACGCAGCACAACTGAATCCAAATTAATCAAAGCCATCGGCACGAAGATAAACACGAAGACTCACTCTGCACAGAAAACAATTACAACCCCTCAACCTGGATCCACGTTTCCAGCCGGTGACCGCCCACTTCCACCGTGAGCTGATGCCGTCCCGGTTGCAATTGCACAAATACATCCCCGTCAATCGCAATACATTCCAGCGTATCCGATGACCAACGCGCCGCAACCCCATTCACGCGCAACCTCACTTGGCGGCTCGAAGGCGGCAAGTCAGGATCCAAATAATAAACCGTGCCCGCCATGGGCGACAATACGCGCAATTCGGTTATTTTCGAGACATCGATCACCGCCCGACTCCGAATCGTGTTGTCCGCGCTGGTAAACCATTCCGCGTAACCCACACCCAACTTAACGCGACCAGCCGCATCAAAGTCATCCCGAGATTCCTTCGGCGGCAATTGCTTCGCAACAAACCATTCTGCCACGCCCTCCCCCGCCCTTCGGCCGCTAATTCGATTTACCTGTGCGCGCGTTAATCCATTGGGCTGTTCAAATCCACTCGTACCAAACCGTTCGTGCAAATGCTCCATCACCGTGTGCATCACCGGCGCGGCACCGGTCACGCCCGAAACATTTTGCATCGGCGCGCCATCAAAATTCCCAACCCACACACCCACCGTAAATTCCGGCGTATACCCCATCGCCCAGTTATCCCGAAAATCTGAACTCGTGCCCGTCTTGCACGCTACTGGAAA
>JAPKEI010000201.1 GCA_028872685.1 Verrucomicrobiota bacterium
CGGCCGCACGTAAGCCCAGTGCATTTCGTATTCCGCGCCTTCGGCCACCCATTGTTTTAACGTTGCCTTTTGCGCCGCCGTTAATTTCAGCTTCGATTCTGGCGGCGGCATCACTTCATCCGCGTCGTCCGTGAAAATCCGATACACCAATTCACTCTCCACCACATCCCCCGGCACAATCGCAAACGCGCCGCCCTTGCGTTCCTTCACCGCGTCCGCGCGGACATCCAGTCGTAGCTTCGCCTTGCGCGCAGCGGCGTCCGGCCCGTGGCATTGCAAACAATTCTCCGAAAGAATCGCCCGCACTTCGCGGTTAAATCCAACCTTCGCCGGCGCTGCCCGCAGCGAAATCGCTGCCAGCAAACACCCGCTCAAAATAGCTCTCACGTAATTCATTTTCAAAAAGGAATTATGAATCCTCATCTGGCTCCTGTAAAGTTTGGATGCCTGCATTGTGGTGAAGATTCAGTTTAAGACACAATTCCCTTCACCACTTTGCCGTGCACATCGGTGAGGCGATAGCGGCGGCCCTGGTGTTTGTAGGTGAAGCGTTCGTGGTCGATGCCAAGCAGGTGCAGCAGGGTGGCCTGAAAATCATGGACGTGAACGGGGTTCTCGGTGGCGTTCATGCCAAGGGTGTCACTGGCACCATAGGTGATGCCAGGCCGCACGCCGCCGCCGGCCATCCAAGTCGTGAAGGCGTAAGGATGATGGTCGCGGCCCCATTGCTTACGATTTTTCATGTCGCCCTGGAGAAATGGCGTGCGGCCAAATTCACCGCCCCAAACGATGAGCGTGTCGTCCAGTAACCCGCGTTGCTTGAGATCACGCAACAATCCGGCGCTCGGCTGGTCGGTGTCTTTGCATTGGGTGTACAGTTCAGTGGTCACGCTGCGGTGCTGGTCCCAACCCGCGTGCATCACCTGCACAAAGCGTGTGCCGCGTTCAATAAGCCGGCGCGCCATCAGGCAATTATACGCGAATGTCCCGCGCTCTTTCACCTGCGGCCCATAAAGATCCAGCACGCTTTTGGGTTCGCTGGAAACATCCGTTAACTCCGGCACGCTCGTTTGCATTCGGTAGGCCATCTCGTACTGCGCGATGCGCGTGAGAATTTCCGGATCGCCGAATTCCGCGTGGCGCATTTGGTTGAGCTGCGCAAGGTCATCGAGCATTCCCCGCCGCGTGCCGCCCGTGATGCCGGCAGGATTTTTCAAATACAAAACCGGCGCACCACCGCCACGGAATTTTACTCCCTGAAACCTAGTCGGCAAAAACCCGCTGCCCCAATAGTAATCATAAAAAATTTGCCCGCACGTTGTGCCCTTGCTCACGCTGGTCATCGCCACAAAGGAAGGCAGGCTTTCCGTGTCGCTGCCCAGCCCGTAGCTCAGCCACGCGCCCATCGTCGGCCGCCCTGGCATTTCACTGCCCGAAAGGAAAAATGAAACTGCCGGCGAATGGTTCACCTGCTCGGTGTACATGCTCTTGATGAAGCAGATGTCATCCGCCGCCGCGCCGGTATGCGGCATGAAATTACTCGCCCACGCACCGCTTTGGCCGTGTTGCTTGAAGGGCTCAATCGGCGCGAGCATTAGCTTGCCCTTCGGATTCCCCGTCATCGTGCTAAAACGTTTGCCCGCCACAAACTCCTGGGGCACTGGCTTCCCGTGCATTTCTTTTTGCAACGGCTTGTAATCAAACAAATCCGTATGCGACGGCGCGCCGTTCATGAAAAGGTAAATTACCCGCTTCGCCTTGGGCGCAAAATGTGGAAGCGTGCCTAGTCCACCGAACGCGCCGCCTGACTGCGCCGCCTGCCCGTCCCGTGCCAATAAAGATCCCAACGCCGCCGACCCAATCCCCATTGCTGAACGGCTGAAAAACTGTCGACGGTTCACCATCAGTTGATTTTCAGTAATGGGGTTCATGTCATTCACGTGTAATCACTTCATCGAGGTTGAGTATCAAATTGCACAAAACCGAGTAAGCAGCATGGTCGGTAGCGTTTAGTTTTTCGTCGTGTTTGAATTCGCCGATGGCCAGCAGGGCTTGGGCGGCTTTGGGATCTTTGGCGTAGGTGGCGCGGAGATGATTGAGGCGTTGCAACAGGATTACGCGCTCGGATAGCTTGGGTTCACGGGAAGTCGCGAGGCGAAAGGCGTGGCTTACGCGTGCCTCATCATCCGCATCGCCTTCCTTAAGCACTCGCTGGGCCATGGCGCGGGCGGCTTCGACATAAGCGATATCATTTAGCGTAACCAGAGCATGCAGTGGAGTATTGGTGAGAGCACGCCGGACTTCACAGGTTTGGCGTTTGGATTCATCAAAGAACATCGTTGGTCCCACAATCCGTCGCCAAAAAGTATACAGGCTGCGCCGATAGAGCGCCTCACCTTTGTCTTGCGAATAGCGTTTCTTACCAAAGGTCGCCTCAGCCCACACGCCACCGGGTTGATAAGGCTTCACCGGTGGTCCTCCCTGTTTCTCAACAAGCAGTCCGCTCACGAAAAGCGCCTGATCACGAATCATCCACGAGGGCAGGCGTTGGCGTGTCATGCGCGCAAGCAAACGGTTTTCCGGATCGCGCTCATGCAGGGCCGGAGTGATACGTGAGGATTGCCGGTAGGTTGCGCTCAGCACGATGCGTTTGTGTAGCAACTTCACGTCCCAGTTGCTCTTGATGAATTCCAGCGCCAACCAGTCCAGCAATGCCGGATGACTCGGCCGTTCGCTTTGCACACCAAAATTATCGGTTGTTTTAACGAATCCAGTTCCGAAAAACTGCTGCCAAATACGGTTCACCGTCACGCGTGCGGTGAGCGGATGTTGGTCATTTACCAACCACGCCGCGAGGCCAAGCCTGTTTTTTGGTGAACCCTTAGGAAAGGGCGACAGGCTCTCGGGAGTATTACTATTCACCACCACATCAGTAGGATTGTTATAAGCGCCCCGTGTCAAAACTTTGGTTTGGCGCGGCTTGCCTTCACCCATCACCATCACCTTCGGGAATCCCTTACGAATAGCCCCGATGCGTTTCTGTGCAGCCGCACGGTCAGATTCCAGCTTCGCGGAGGCAGAATCCTCCTTAAGCATTTCGCGCGACAGTAGTTCCCTCATCGCCTTGGTACGCTTCGGGGCTTCCGTGTTCAGCGCCTGCAATAAACCACCCGTGCCGAAGTCAGGATCCTTTATATCTGTAGCCGAAAGCCGAAGCCGACCCATCACGTGTTGCTTGGCGGCGTGATTGAATTTCAATCGAAACACCAGTCGTGCGCCCTTCGCCTTCGCTAGTGGCTCGGCTAGTGTGAAAACAGCCGTCTGTGGCTGTGTCACCTGTTTACTCGGCCAAACTCCCCAACCGCTGCCGGGTTTGTTGTCGATTGCCTGCGCCACATCGAGACCCCCTTGGTTATACGTCGCCTTGGCCTTGGCAAACTTCACCGGCTCGGGCTTACCGCCTTTGCGTTGGATAGTCATCGCAAAATCCGTAAGCACAAAATTGCCGCCTTTCACGCGCGAGAGCCCACCGGCCGGCAAGCTCGCGTGTTGCAGTGCTTCGAGCCGAATACCGCTCAATGTGTCACGCGCACTCACAATCTCCACCGTGTATTCGTCGTGATTCGGAAAAACGCCTTTTGCCAAAACCGAATGATCCTCCAGTAACTCCAGCGTTTGCTTTGCCGCCTTCACCTTCTCCGGATTCAATACCTGCCAGCCGGACTTCATAACCTCCTTCAATTTCTGCTGCTCCCACTCCGGTTGCTTGGACTGCATCCCGGCTTTGCGCTGCTCAATCTCTTTACCAAGGGCGATAATCGTTTGATCCAATCCTAAAATCTCCTTTTGCTGCGCCGGCGTGCCCACGGAAATATTTGGAGCCGTAGCCGGATCACCACCACCACCGCTCACCGGTGAGTTATTAAAAAACGAAAACAGACTGTAGTAATCGCGCTGCGTTAAGGGATCAAACTTATGATCGTGGCAACGGCAGCAGTTAAAGGTAAGTCCCATCCAAACCGTTCCCACTGTCTCAGTCTGATCGAACACATACTCCACCCGGTTTTCGGCTGCAATGCGGCCGCCTTCGCCATTGATCATATGGTTGCGATTGAAACCCGTCGCCAACACCTGTTGCTCCGTCGCGTTCGGCAGCAGGTCGCCCGCGATTTGTTCCACGGTAAACTCATCGTAACGTTGATTCGTGTTGAGCGCCCGCACCACCCAATCGCGCCAAGGCCACATCGTGCGTTCGCGATCACCCTGGTAGCCGTTGCTGTCCGCGTAGCGCGCCGCCTCCAGCCAATCCCAAGCCATTCGCTCGCCGTAACGCGGCGAGGCAAGCAAACGGTCGACCACAATCTCGAATGCCGATTTTGGATTTTCAATTGTCGATTTTAGAAAGGCATCCACCTCTTTCGGTGTGGGCGGCAGGCCGGTGAGATCGAGGGATACGCGGCGGAGCCAGGTAATTTTGTTCGCCTCGGCCGAAGGCTTTAGCTTTTCGCGTTCCAGTCGCGCGAGGATGAAATTGTCAATTCCGTTGCGGGGCCATTTGGCATTTTTCACCTGTGGCAAGGCCGGTTGGCGGGGTGGTTCGTATGCCCAATGCTTGCCCCACTTCGCGCCGGCATCCACCCAAGCCTTCAACGTGGCTTTTTGTGCAGCAGTGAGCTTGAGCTTCGAGTCCGGCGGCGGCATTTGCTCGTCGGGGTCATCAGAAAAAATCCGCGCGATGAGTTCACTCACCTCGCTTTTGCCCGGCACGATCACCTCCGCCTTCGCGTCTTGTTCGCGATCCAGCCGCAGCTTTGCCTTACGCGCATTGCCGTCGGGACCGTGGCACGTGAAGCACGTGTCCGAAAGAATCGGCAGCACATCCCGGCTGAAATCCACCGCAGCCTTCGCGGACAACGGCAGCAGCAAAATCGCGATGAGCACAATGCGCGGCACCACAGATAGTTAGGTGGATACGCGGCGATTGTCCAGTCGGGAGCGTGGACTACTTCGCCCCAGCTCGCCGTTGGATTGGTAGGGACTATTCCCCTGCGGCTCTCCATTATAATCTTACTGGTTAATTGTAGTGGGTGGGTGCGAGCAGTTTCCTGTAGGGTCGCGGCACATGAAACAGATTCTCTTGATGATTGCGGTGGTGGCGTTGGTGGGGTGTGGGAAGAAAGAACCCGTTCAACCCACCATGCCGAATCCCGAAGCCACTCAACCAACCACACCAAATCCCGAAGCGGCCAAGCCGGAGAAGGAAAGGGGTAAGGAAGCCACTCAACCAATCACACCCAAAGGCATCAACCAAACCTCCAAAGTCGCAATCGGCACACCAATTTGGGAATTTAAAACGGGAGATGAAGTGCGCTCCAACCCCGCCATCGGTTCTGATGGTACGGTTTACGTCGGGTCAGATGACGGCAAGCTCTATGCCATCAATGGCAAGAGTG
>JAPKEI010000202.1 GCA_028872685.1 Verrucomicrobiota bacterium
CACCCATGCCGCCCATTTGATTCATTCCACCCATGCCGCCCATTTGATTCATTCCACCCATACCGCCCATACCGCCCATGCCGCCCATTTGATTCATACCGCCCATGCCGCCGTTCATGTTACCATAACGCTGCGCGGATGCTGAAAGCACACAGCCTAGAGTTGCGGCGAGTGCCACGCTCTTCAAAGTAATTATGTTACGGTTCATACCGTCGGTCAAATTTAGTCCGGTTTTTCCAAATCCACAAGGTTTTTGCCCAGTTTCTTCGCACTTTTTTCATAAACCGCTTCCCCACCCCGTTCATAAGTTATTCACAGCATCCCCCGTGCCAGCGGTATAATGTCAGACGGCAATCCTGCAAAAAAGTTCCAATTATGACAAAATAATGTGCTATTTCAGCTGCTTGCGTTGCGGAACCGTTTCACTTATATTCGGCAGATGCGACGAGTTCTTACGTTTTTTTTGTGTTTTTATGGGTTTATTGCACTTTCTGCCCAGCATGGCGCAGTAGCCACGGTGGATCCTTTGGCTACGGATGCGGCGGTTCAAGTGATGAAAAAGGGTGGGAATGCCATCGATGCGGCCGTGGCTGCGGGGCTCACGTTGGGCGTGGTGAACGGGTATAACTCGGGCATTGGCGGGGGTTGCTTTATTGTGGCGCGGCTGTCGAATGGGCGGGTGATCACAATTAATGGCCGTGAAACGGCTCCGGCCAAGGCGCATCGGGATATGTATTTGCGCAACGGCAAACCGGACACAGGCCTGAGCCAAATCGGGCCGTTGGCAAGTGGAGTGCCCGGGGCACTGGCGGCTTATGCGCAGCTGGCGAAGGCGCACGGAAAATTGCCGCTACGGGTTCATTTGGAGACGGCGGCGACGGTGGCCGAAAAAGGGTTTGCCATTCCTGCGGCATACGCCGGGCGTATTCGGGCGACGGCGAAGGGGTTGGCGAAATTTCCCGCGAGCGGGGCGTTATTGTTAAAGGCGGATGGTGCGCCGAAGATAGCGGGAGAGTTGTTGAAGCAACCAGATTTGGCGCGGACGTATCGCGCGATTGCGAAGGAAGGGACGGGATGGTTTTACGGCGGGCCTTTTGCGCGTAAGACGGAATTGTGGATGAAAGATAATGGTGGCATTCTTGCAGCGCAGGATTTCACAAATTACAAAACCACTTCGCCGCCACCGGTGCGCACGACTTATCGCGGGCACACGATTCTGGGCATGCAACCTCCCAGCTCGGGCGGGGTGCACGTGGCGCAGATTTTGAATATCCTTGAGCACTTCGATCTTGCGAAAATGGATTCGGATTCGGCCGATTTTTATCACGTCATCACCGAGGCAATGAAGCTGGCGTTTGCCGACCGCGCGCATTGGCTGGGCGATCCGGCCTTTGCCAAAGTGCCGCGCGGGTTGGTGGACAAGGCCTATGCGAAACAACTCGCCGCGCGCATTCGGATGGATCGCGCCACGCCGGTAAAAACGCACGGCACGCCACCGCGTTCCACGGATGATTTATACAGTAAACACACCACGCATTTTTCGTGCGCCGATGGCGAGGGCAATTGGGTGGCCATCACCGCCACGGTGAACACCAGCTTTGGCAGCAAAGTGATCATCCCCGGCACGGGAGTGATTATGAATAACGAGATGGATGATTTCTCCATTGCGCCGGGCGTGCCCAATGCCTTTGGCTTGCTCGGCGCGGAGGCCAACGCGGTGACGGCTGGCAAGCGGCCACTCTCGAGCATGAGCCCCACGATTGTTTTGAAGGATGGCAAACCCATCCTCGCCGTGGGCGCTGCGGGCGGACCGACGATTATTACGCAGACGTTGTTAGCGATTATTCACACGATTGATTATGGCCGACCTTTGAAGGAAGCGTTGGCGCAGCCGCATTTCCATCATCAATGGGCGCCGGACCAAATTCGTATTGAGAAAAAGGTCGGCGAAAAAGTGCTAGCTGAATTGCGGCGGCGCGGGCACGCACTGAAAGTTTATAACCGGATGGGAGCCACGCAGGCGGTGAGTTTGCGCGATGGCAAGTTCGAGGCAGCGCATGACCCGCGCCTCAGGGGCAAAGCGGTAGCGTACTGAGTCGAAAATTTTCACATAAAGGACTAGCCAAAGGGCCTTGCCATCGGTACGGTAAAGATCAGGTTTGGGTCGGCTATGAACTGCAAAAATGCCAGGCTGGAAGGTGAGATGATCCGCTTTGACTGCCCGTCGTGCGGGGTGGATGCGGATTTGGACGAGGTCACGCTGGACAAGCTGTGGCTGGAATATCAGGGGCAAGTCACCTGCCCACTTCCGCAGGGCTGCAACACGCAATACACGATCCCCACCAAAACGGAGCTAGATGGACTGCGCGCAGCGGTGGCCATGGAGCTGACGACGGAAATTGAACCCGACGGAGAAAGTGAACCCTCCGAGCCAAGTGATGAAGCTGCGGAATCCGAGCTCGAACCAGAACCGGAGAAGCCCAAGTTCACAGGGCCGTTCCGCTACGAAAGTAAATCGGACAAAGAGGATTCGAACGACGATGAATTCGATCAGGTGGTCGCCCGCAATCGCGAGCAGAAGACCAAACCCCAATCGCCGCTGGCCATCCGCACTTTCCGCCGCATTGACTGCATTCACCAAGGCAAAGATTACTTCGATGATACCGTTTCAGAATTCTTGGGAGAAATCGGCAAAGAAAACATCATTAGCGTAACCCCCGTCACCTACATGGAAAAAACTGATAAATGTACTGACTACGGTGTGGTCATCTATTACAACACGCCCGAGACCATGCTCTCCAAGACTGACGACGCGGCAGACGATGCCCCATCCGAGCCAGTCGTGTGGAGGGATTGACCCGCCGCCATGCTCAGCCTATTTGCCATCGAAACCGCCGACATCGTCACCCGAATCCTGCTGATCGTTTTTCTCGGTGGCTTTCTTCTTTGGAGCTTACTGCGCGACTACCGCCTGCTGAACCACTGGGAATATAAAATTTGGGACATGCGGCGCAGCAATGAACGCAAGGATCTCGAGGGTGAAATCAACCGTATGAAGGAACTGGGCGAAGAGGGCTGGGAATGCTACGCAGTTTTGAAAATGCCCAACGAGGACGGCATCGTACATCGCGAATATCATTTTAAACGCAAGCGAAGCGTGCTGCACCTGAGCTTACGACGAACCAAAACAGGTGCCGGCACGCAACTCAAGGCGGAGTTAAAAAAAGATAAGGCAGCCTGAATTCAGGCCGCTAGGGCAATGATCTTTTCGATCAACTTGGGGTAATCCATCCCCGCCTTCTTCGCTGACATCGCGAAGTCCTCATCGCGGGCGAGCATCGGGTTAGGGTTGGCCTCGATGAAAACGAATTCCCCTTCCGGCGTCAACCGCAGGTCCAGCCGCGCGTAGCCGTTAAGGTTGAGCGCGCGATAAATATTTTTGCACTCCACCTCTAACCGCCTTTGGTCAGCAGCAGGAAGCGGAGGCAGGAAACGATTGCGGATTCCCCATCGCTCGCGGTAAGCCTCATCCCACTTCACGCGATAGCTCGCGAAGCGCGCTTGCGGTGGCACGTCGCGGCCCCACACCATCTCACGCGCGGGCAGGCATTGCAGTCGGTCGTTGCCAATCACGCCCACGTAAATTTCTTTGCCGTCGATGTACTCCTCCACCAACGCCTCCTGCCGAAAACGTTCGTGCACGAAGCACACGCGGTTCACCAACTCCGCCTCATTATTCACCACGCTCTTGAGGCTAATGCCCTGACTCGCCTCCTCGCGCGCGGGTTTCACGATTAGCGGAAACCGCATCTCCTTTTCCAGCCGAACAAGCCGCCCAGGTTGCTGCACCACAAACTGAGGCACGCGAACATCATGATAGCTCAGGATCTTTTTTGAAATCGCCTTATCCTTGCACAGCGTGATACCCGTCGAGCCGCAACCGGTCACCGGCAAGCCCTGCAATTCTAAGAATGAAGTGATCCGGTTTTCGTTCCCCAAAGAATTGGCGAACTGTTCCACCATATTGAAAATTACATCCGGTTGGTAGCGCTCGATCATATCGCGCACCAGCCCCGTATCATCGTGCACTCCGAGCATCGCGAAGGGAAACCCTGACGTCCTGAGCGCGCGTAGAACGTGCCGCTCCGTCTTCCAGTCTTCCGACTTCAGATCCTCGGTGTAATCGTCATCCAAACTCGTCGGTTCGCCCACGTCGAACAGCACGAGCACTTTCGGCTTCTCTGCCATTGGAATCCCCCCTCCTTGTTTGCACAAAATGCGTCGAAAAGAATCAACGCTCGTGTTTGAACCGCCCCGTAAACCGGTGGTTCATTACAAGCGAAGTTATATATGAAATTAGCTGCGAAGGCAATTCTGAATCTTGCAAGTCGGCTGCTAGCTCCAGTTCCTCCGCACGATCCGCAAGCTCACTGAGCAGTTCGTTCACGCGATACTTCGGCTCACGCGTCCATTGGCTTACCGCCCCCACGATGTTTTGTCGCCGCTGCCGCATAAACCGCGAGGCACTTACGTGCCCGTTTCTTTCCACCGGCATCGCCACAAACAACTGCCGCAAATCCGCATCATAAAAATCCGGGAACGTCTCCGCATACGCCTTTTGTTTGCGCCGATAATACGTCCGCAACTTCAGTCGCAAACTGCTTTCCGTCGTCGCGCGGTACGCCTCCAAATGCACCGGCTCCTTCCCCGCCAGCGACTCCATCAATTCTTCCACATACTCCAGCTTGCGCAAAGCCGGCCAGCCCGCGTACTTGCGCCGCCAGCGATTACCCGGCGCGAGCCATACTGCGAAAGTCTCCGCCCAGTCCTCATCCGGATGCATCTGCGCGTAGCCGCCATCCAGATGTACGACGTATGACCGGCTATAACCCCGCGGACGGTATGTCTCCGGATACTCCTGCGAAGCCAACCCGAAATGCTGTTGCCACTTCTTCTTACGTTGCAACTTGTACGCGTACGAATACGCGTGACCCGCCTCATGCCGCAGCAGCTTCATGCACTCATCGCGCGTGCCGCCTTCCACCTCCAGCACCATCTTACGCTCCAGCTTTCGCAGCCGGTCATCAAATAAATAAAACGGAATGAAAATCGCGGCGCACCCTTCCGGGCAAAACCATTCATCGCCGATATGACAAGGCGGCATCAACGCCAAGCCCTTCGCCTCCAGTTCACGGTACAGTTGCCCGATGCAATCGGCCACCCCCCCCTCCATGCGCAGCCCCAGGCCGCTGATGCGACGCTCCAGCAACGCCTCATCATCAAGGCTGCGCCAGTTGGGTTGTGCGGTCATCACCATGGTGGAAGGCGATATTTTTAGAGCCAGCGCAGCCACTGGCCAAGTGTAAAATGATTACCCCCTCAAATGTGATGCAGGCCTCTCGCCGCTACGGCTTGATCAAACAGCCCGTTGGCCGGGGAAACTA
>JAPKEI010000203.1 GCA_028872685.1 Verrucomicrobiota bacterium
CGCCCTAAACGAAATCACGCCACTAAAAAGTTTGGGTTTGAGAGGTTCGATTTTCAATAACGAAATGTCGGATTCCCTCAGCGGCAACCCCGATTTTGGTTTGAATCTGCGGGCTTTTTGACGCAAGAGTTCTCGCGCGTGAAGACTGCGACACTCACTGAAAAAGATTTCCCCCTGCCGTTGCTGGGCACCGCCGATTTGCACGGGCCCATCGGGCTGGATGCGCACGGGCTGGAACCGCGCGGCACGGTGCGTTGGAATTACGAAACGCCTGAGCTGCAACAGCACGCGATGCGCCGCGGAGAAGGCGATCTTTCCGCACACGGCGTGTTCACCAGCCGCACCGGCGCACGCACTGGACGGTCGCCCAAGGATAAATTTACCGTCCGCGATGCCGTCAGCGAAGACACCATCTGGTGGGGCAAAATCAATCAGCCGTGCAAGCCGGAGCTCTTCGAGAAAATGCTCGGGCACGCCCAGTGGTTTTTGTCCCATCGCGAGGAGTTGTTTGTGCAGGATCTTTTTTGCGGCGCGAATACCGCGCATCGCATCAGCCTGCGAGTGGTTACCGAGAGCGCGTGGCACGCCGCCTTTGCGCGCACGATGATGATCCGCCCCACCGCCGCCGAACTCGCCACGCACAAGCCGGAGTACACCGTGTTGCACACGCCATACCTACTGGCCGACCCCGACACCGTCGCCGACCTCGACTCCAACGCCTTCATTCTGCTTTCACTCAAACACAAACTCGTGCTCATCGGTGGCACGCAGTACGCCGGGGAAATAAAGAAATCTTTGTTTTCCATAATGAACTATCTGCTGCCCGCCACCGGTCAGTTGCCAATGCATTGCTCGTGCAACACAACGGGAGACAACACCGCAGTTTTTTTCGGCCTCTCCGGCACTGGCAAAACCACCCTCTCCGCCGACCCCAACCGCCGCCTCGTGGGCGATGACGAACACGGCTGGACCGACCACGGCATTTTCAATTTCGAAGGTGGCTGCTACGCCAAGCTCATCAACCTCAAGGAAGAAGAGGAGCCCGCCATCTACGCCACCACCCGAATGCCCGGCACCATTATGGAAAACGTCATCCTCGGCCCTGATGGCACGCCGGACTTTACTAACGACTCCCTTACCGCAAACACCCGCGCCGCTTACCCGATCGAGTATATAAAAAACCGAGAACCCAGCGGCACCGCCGGTCATCCGCAAAACATTGTCTTCCTCACGTGCGATGCCTTTGGCGTGTTGCCCCCCATCGCGCAGCTCACGCCCGAGCAAGCCGCCTATCATTTCATCAGTGGCTACACCGCCAAAGTCGCCGGTACCGAGATGAATATCGATACACCGACCGCCACCTTTTCCACCTGCTTCGGTGCCCCCTTTATGCCCCGGCACCCCGGAGTTTATGCCAAACTCCTTACCGAAAAAATGGCTGAGCATCAAAGCCAATGCTGGCTACTCAACACTGGCTGGATCGCGGGCGGCTACGGCCAAAGCGACCGCATCAAAATCAAGTGGACCCGCGCCCTCCTAAACGCCGCACTCGAAGGTCAACTCGCCAATGTCGATTACCAAACCGACCCCCGCTTCGGCTTCCAAATCCCCCAAACGTGCCCCAACGTCCCAAGCGAAATCCTAAACCCCCGCGACACTTGGGAATCCCCCACCGCCTACGACCACCAAGCCAACCAACTCTCCCAAATGTTCCGCGAAAACTTCCAACAATACGCCGCCGACACTCCCGCCCCCATATGCAACGCTGGGCCGGGAGCGATGAGTTCCAACTCGACCTAATAAAACCGCTCCCTTTTGTTTTCTGACAACCTGAGCTATATTTGGCCATGGTCGCATCCTCCAATCCCCTGCCCAGCCACATTGTGGTGCACGGGAATTGTGTGGACTGTGGGCGACCGGTGGAGTTTGACGCCAGACCCTTCACCAGCGGAGCCGCCAAACCCCTCGCGCCGGGCAACACGCGTCTTCATATGGAGTTGCCCGACGAAGCGCAGCACAAACGCCCCGAACGCTGCGAAGAATGCAAACTTGCTCACTACATGAAATGGCAAGCGCGCCGGAAACAACTGCCCTGGCTGATCACCTTGGCGGCTGGATTGCTCGCGCTGGCGGGATGGGTTCTTTTGAAATGACGATTGGTTTTAATTCGTAAATTTATTCAATTACTTCCTGCCGTTGCTTCGCCGTCTCGGCTTCCAATTCTTCCTGCAACATTGCGGCGGGATAATTCGGATCGGCGGCCACTTTGATTTCCTGTACGAATTCTTTGCCATCAACTTTGAGGCTGATGATGTATGTGCCGGGGCCCACGGATGCGCCAGGACGGTTGAGGGCGGGGGCTTTGCGATTGGTGGGGCCTACGGATTTCCCATCGAGAGGAGCCGGTCGCGCGGCAGGAAGTCCGGCGGCGGCACGCAAATCCCAGCGCGTGGCGTGAAGACCTTTAGATTTTTTCACCGGCAAGCGCCGGATAGCCCGACCACGGACATCGCGTATTTCCAGTAATACATTCTTGGCGTCGGCACCGAGGTAATAAAAAATCCGACTACCGAAGGCCGGGTTGGTGCCGGCAAAATTCCGATGACCAGAACGCGAAAAGCCCAACGCGCCCGCCCACAAAACGCCTTCGCGCGGTTGGAATAAATGCGCCTTTGACGCCGCCACTTTTTGGGTGAATTGACGAAGCGGTGTAATTTCCAATATCCACGCACTACGACCGTGGGTGCCCGCGACGATTTCGCCGGCGGTGGGATGCACCGCAATCTCGTGCACGGCCACGGTGGGGAGATTGTTCTTCACGTGAATCCAATGGCCGCCACGATCCACGCTGGCGAACACGCCAAACTCGGTGCCGCAATACAGCAGGTTTTCATTCGTCACATCCTCGCGCAAACAGCGCGTACTGCCGGCGGGCAAATTCGCCACCAGCGATCTCCACGTCGCGCCGAAATCTTCGGTCACAAAAATATGCGGCGCGTCGCTGTTGGAACGATGGCCATCGAATGCCACATACGCACGCCCATCGGCAAAGCGCGAGGACTCGATGCTGGCCACATGAAAGGGCTTCGGCAAGCCGACCTTCTCGACGAGATTCACCCACTCTCGCCCGCCATCGCGCGTGAGCCACAGCGCGCCGTCGTCTGTGCCCGCCCATAGCACGCCGGATTTGCGCGGCGACTCCGCCAGCGCCGTGGCCGTGCCGCGATCGGTACGGCCGAGCTTGGGTGAAATGGGTTGCAAATCCACACCGCGATTAAGCGAGCGAAACACGTAATTGCCCGCGCTGAAAAAAATGCGCGAGTTATGCGGACTCAACACGAAGGGCGTTTTCCAATTGAACTTTAAGTCCTTCCCTGGCGGGCGCAATGTAAAACGTGCGCCGGTTTTCATATTCACACGCCAAATACGGCCGCCCTGCATTTCGCAGTAAACGGTGTACGGATCATCCGGATCGGCGCGGCACAGAAAGCCATCGCCGCCGCCGATGCGCAGCCAATCGCTGTTGAGAGTGCCACGCGTGCCGCGTTTGCGATTGGGCGCACCCCACGAGCCGTTGTCCTGCAAGCCGCCGTACACCCAATACGGCGCGCGGGTGTCCACGCCGACGTCATAAAATTGGCCGATGTCCATCACGTTATGAAAATCCCATGTCACGCCGCGATCATGTGTGACATACAGCCCGCCGTCGCAACCGAGGATGAGGTGACGACCGTCGCGGGGATTGATCCACAGCGCGTGGTGATCCGGATGCACACCGCGCACGCCGGTCTTGAACGTCTTGCCGCGATCAACTGAGGTATGCACTTGGATACCTAGCACATAAATAAACTTATCGTCACTGGGATCCACAAAAATTTGGCTATAATAAAACGGACGAGGGTTAAGGCTGTTGATGCGTTTCCACGTATCGCCGCCATCCTCACTTCGATAAATGCCGCCGGTCTCATTGCCCACTTCGCCCTGCTCCTTCATCGCATTGGCACGCTGGCCGCCGAGATAGCTGGTGAAAGGAAGTTCGTTGTCACCACCGCGTTTGCCAAAGGTGAGTTCCACCTCCAATTCCTCCTCCCCGCGCTTGAGCTTCATCGTCACTTTATCATTCGGCTTGTGGGCGCGGATGGCGACGATAAGGCCGTTGTAGCTTTCCACTTTTTTCTCGTCCACCTGCAAAATGATATCGCCCGCTTGGATACCCGCCTTGGCCGAGGGGCCGTCTTTGGTCACGCCTTGAATGAGCGCTTCCTTCACGCGATTGCCGCCGTTGATGCCCATGAACGCCGTGGCAGGGCCGTCGCCAATCTTGTCGGTCTCGATGATGGCGTAAACGATGTCGGGATTTTTTTCGTAATACGAAATGCCCACCCGCCCGAGGGGCCGTGTGGGGAGACCGTCTTTCAGTTTGGTCCAATTTGCGCCAGCGTCGGTGGTTTTGTAAATACCGCTGCCGGGGCCCCATCGCTTTGCGGGGTCGTTGCTATCGAAGCCGTCCCGCTCGCGTTCGTACATTGCCACGATGAGCGTGTCGGGATTGGTCGGATGCATCTTTACTTCCACACAACCGGTTTTGTCATCGACGTGCAAAACTTTCTTCCACGTTTTGCCGCCATCGGCGGTTTTGTACAAACCGCGTTCCTCATTCGGTCCCCACAAACGGCCCAACGCGCCCACGTATACGATGTCCGGATTCTTCGGATGAATCGCAATGCGGCCGATTTGAAATGATTTTTTCAGGCCCATATTTGCCCACGTTTTGCCGGCATCGGTGCTTTTATAAACGCCATCGCCCCAGCTCACTGAATTGCGTGCGTTATGTTCGCCGGTGCCCACCCAGATGATTTTCGGATCACTGCGCGACACCGCCACATCGCCAATGGACACCGTGGATTGCTTTTCAAAAACCGGCGTGAAGGTCGTCCCATTGTTGGTGGTCTTGAACAGCCCTCCCGAAGCGGTCGCTAAATAGAAAGTAAACGGATCGTCCGGCAACACCTCCAAATCCACGATGCGCCCGCCCATACTCGCTGGGCCGATGGAGCGCCATTGCATTTGCGACACCCACGCGTCATCAAATTTCACCGGCGCAAGCACCTCCGGAGCATCGGTTTTATTTTCATCCTGCGCCATCGCGGCACAGGCCAACATCGGCAGCATCAGCCATGCTTTACTTTGCATGCGGCGAGTGTAGCATCCACTTTCGAGGGGGCAAAATAAAAAGAGCCATATTCGTCCCCCGCCTCGCGCTAAAATGAGCGACCGACTACAAAAATACATTGCAATTATTTTTGGGATCGCAACCTTGACGATAGTTGTGTGAACACAGCGCTAAGCGATCCAGGAATTGGCCAAGCCGGAGACTCCCATAAAACAATCCA
>JAPKEI010000007.1 GCA_028872685.1 Verrucomicrobiota bacterium
CATCAGCCCGCTGTGCAGCCAACCCGCCGGAACACCACGTAGCCCGCCAGCTTCCACGGTGAATTCGCCCGTCTTTGTCAGTGCGTTCGCCCAAGCCGCGCCATCGGCAAACCAATCTTTGCCGTGGCTGCTGCGAATATCAGAAATCAGATGATACCCCTTCGGCGCGGCAGCGGCGTTGAGAACGGCGACGGGCTTGAGTTGGGTGGCAAATATTTTTTTCAATGCCTCTTTCATTTCCGTCAACGCCTTCTGTGTGTCGTTAAACTTTGAGAAACCTTCCACCGAGCCGTGCGAGAAACTGCCGCTCTCAATCATCCCGTACAGCGCATAAAAGTCGCGTGTGCTGATGGCGTCGAACTTGTGGTCGTGGCAGCGCGCGCAGGCGATGGTCATCCCTTGGAAGGCTTTGCCGATGACGTCAATTTGGTTGTCGATGATTTCGGCTTGGTACGCGCGGATGTCCACCGGCGAGTGGCAGTGCTGGCCGAGCCACCACCACGCGGTAGCGAGGCGGCTTTCGTTCCAGCCGCCGTCCTTGGCAAACCGCGGTTTGATTTGGTCGCCGGCAATGTGCTCTTTCACAAAGCGGTCGTACGGCACGTCGTCATTAAACGCGCGAATCACATAATCGCGATAGCGCCACACTTCCTGATTTTGGAAATCAAATTCGTGGCCAAACGTTTCCGCGTAGCGCATGAGATCCAGCCAATGCCGCCCCCAGCGTTCTCCGAAATGCGGCGAAGCGAGCAAGCCGTCGATGAGATTTTCGATTGCCAATTGCCGATTGCCGATTGCGGCTTGCTCGAAGGCCGTAATGGCTTGCGGGCTCGGCGGCAATCCGGTGAGGTCAAAATACGCGCGCCGGATGAACGTGCGATTGGAGGCGGGGCCAGCGGGTTTGATGCCTTTGGTCTCCAGCTTCGTGAGAATAAAATGGTCAATTGGCGATGCCGGCCAATTGCTTTGCTTCACTTTGGGCGGCGTTTGCTTGTTCACTGGCTGCCACGCCCAGTGTTTTGCTTTGCGTTCTGCGAGATTGAATTCTTTTTGAGTGCCGCCCGCCACGGATTCCTTGGGCCACGGCGCGCCGCGTTTCACCCATTCGGTGAGGTCGGCGATTTGCTCGCCGGTCAACTTCCCGCGCGGGGGCATTTCCAAATCCACATTGTCATAGCCAATGGCCTCGATGAGGCGGCTTTGCTCCGGCTTGCCCAAAACAACTGACGGCCCGCTGTCGCCACCTTTGAGCACGCCTGCACGATGGTCCAGCCGGAGACCGGCTTTGAGTTTTTTGGATTTTGCGCTGTGGCATTTGTAACAATGCTCCACGAGCACGGGCCGAATTTTCTTCTCAAAAAATTCCAAATCCAACGCTGAGAATTCAGCAGCGGCCAATGGCAAAACGGTAACTATTGCCAAGAGGAGTGAAAATCGTACTAACATCTGCATCAAGTGTACGATGTGGTGTGAAAAAATCAATTCACGGTTTGCTTGGATTATGGGGTATTTTTGCGCATCGTCGCGGGCGGTTTATGAGTAGCTCGCAACATATTGACAATCCGGACGTGGTCTTAATTGGCAGCGGCGTGATGAGTGCCACGCTGGGCGCGGTGCTGAAAAATCTGCAGCCGGATTTGAAGATCCAGCTATACGAAGTAACCGAGGAACTGGCGCAGGAAAGTTCCAATGGCTGGCACAATGCCGGCACCGGCCACGCGGGGATTTGCGAGCTGAGCTACACGTCCGATCGCGGCGCGGATGGCGAGGTGGATGTGACGAAGGCCATCGAGATTTTCGAGCAGTTCGAGCATTCGAAATATTTCTGGAGCTACGCGGTGCGCAACGGGATGATTGATGACCCCAAAAAATTCGTGAACGCCCTGCCGCATATCGCGTTTGTGTACGGGCAGGAGCAGGTGGATTTTCTCAAATCGCGCTACGCGGGGATGAGCGCCCATCACTTTTTCAGCAGTATGGAATTCACGGACGACCGCGAGACCATCCGCGACTGGGCACCGCTGCTGCTCGCCGGTCGCGATGACACGCCCATCGCTGCCACCAAAATGGACCGGGGCACCGATGTGAATTTTGGTGCGTTGTCCGAGCTGCTCGTGGAATGGCTCGGTAAACAGGACGGCTGCGGCTACGCTCTGCAACATCGCGTCACCGACCTAACGCGTACGCCAGAGGGCTGGGCCGTGGAGGTAAAGGATATTAAAACCGGCCGTAAGTTAACCAACCACACGAAGTTTGTATTCATCGGCGCGGGCGGCGGCAGTTTGCCTTTGCTACAAAAATCCGGCATCGCCGAGAGTAAAGGTTTTGGCGGATTCCCTATCGGCGGCCAATGGCTCGTGTGCCACAAACCGGAACTCGTAAAACAACACGAGGCCAAAGTGTACGGCATGTCGCCGGGCGCCGCGCCCACGATGGCCGTGCCGCACATCGACACGCGGATTATCGACGGCAAAAAGGCGCTACTTTTCGGCCCGTACGCCGCGTGGACCACCAAGTTTTTACACGAAGGCGGCAGCTTCTGGGATTTGCCCGGCTCCATTCGGATGGACAACATTGCCTCGCTCATCAAGGTTGGCCTGTACAACATTCCGCTCGTGACTTATCTGATGCAGCAAGGCACCCAAAGCATGACCACGCGGATGCGGGAATTGCAGAATTTTTTCCCCGACGCTAAGGCCGAGGACTGGGAACTCATTGACGCCGGCATCCGCGTGCAAGCCATCAAAAAAGAAGACGGCGACGCTGGCATCGTCCACTTCGGCACCGAGGTATTATCCGACCAAGACAAAACCCTCTCCGCCCTGCTTGGCGCCTCCCCCGGCGCATCCGTTTCCGTAAATATCATCCTCGAGATCGTGCAGGATTGCTTCAGCCATCTATTAAAAACCGAAGCCGGCCACCAACGAATGAAGTTAATGATCCCCTCCTACGACGAAAACCTCACCGATGCTTTGATGGCCGACCGCCAAGCCAGCCTCAGTGAAGAAGCTGAAAAATCGCTGCAGTTGATTTAAATTAAGAATAAATTCAACACTGATAAGCACGATATTCAGGATAAAAAATATCCTGTGAATCCTGACCAGCCCTATTAAAAATATGACCCGCATCGGCATTGAGATTGGCGGCACAAAGCAGCAGCTCGTGGCCGGTGATGCAGAGGGAAACATCATCGATCGATGCCGCTTTAGTGTGGACCCCAAAGGCGGCGGGCCAGTCATCCGAGAACGAATTGCAGAGGAATTGACCAAGCTCATCGCCGCTCACAAACCCGAACGTATCGGCGTGGGTTTTGGCGGGCCGTTGGATATTGCGAAGGGCACTGTCGCTGTTTCGCATCAGGTCGAAGGCTGGAGTGGATTCCCTTTGCGCGATTGGCTGCATGATTTAACCGGCTTGCCGGTGATCATTGAAAATGACGCGAACACCGCCGCGCTGGCCGAGGCGGTGCGGGGCGCGGGGCGTGGTTTTAATCCCGCCTTTTACATAAACATGGGTAGCGGCGTAGGCGGCGGATTGGTGGTTGATGGGATAATTTATCACGGTGCCACCCCCGGCGAAGTGGAGGTGGGCCATTTGCGATTGGATCCTGATGGTACCACCGTAGAAGATCGCTGCTCCGGTTGGGCCACCGATCGCGCTATCCGGGCCGCCATTGCCGACTTGCCCGATTGCATGCTTGCCAACCTAATCGGAGACGAACAAGGCGGCGAAGCCAAACACCTTGCCGCCGCCCTCGCGCAAAACGACCCCATCGCCCAATCCATTCTCGACACCCTCACTCGCGACCTTGCCTTTGCCCTCTCGCACGTCACGCATTTGTTTCATCCGCAAGTTATCACCCTCGGCGGCGGCCTTGCGCTTGTTGGTGAACCTCTTCGTCAAGGCATTGCCGGCACGTTGCCGGAAATTCTGATGGAAATTTACGGTAATGGACCGCAAATAAAACTCACCGAATTAGCCGAAGACGCTGTGCCGGTGGGGGCGCTGCTACTCTGAACATTCGCCGCAATCCACGCCGTCGCGGCCATAAAACTTCACGCCGCGTTCGATTTTTTCTCGGTTGTTTTCTTGGCGCCAGTCGTTGGTGTCGCGGAGGCTGTAGATGCAGCCACAGTATTCTTGCTGGTAAAATTCCTCACGCTTCGAGAGTTCGATCATGCGGGAGGCACCGCCTTGTTTTCGCCAGTTGAAGGTCCAGTAATTCATGCCGTCCCAGCGTGCGGCGGCGCGGGTGCCGCTGCCGTTTATTTGATCCATATTTTTCCATCGGGAAATGCCGAGGGTGCTGCTGATTAAATTGAAGCCGTTCTCGGCGGCGTACAGCGCAGTGCGTTCAAAGCGCATATCAAAACATACCGTGCAGCGAGCGCCGCGCTCGGGTTCCTGTTCCAGCCCACGCACGCGCTCGAACCAATTGTCCGTGTCGTAATCGGCATCCACAAACGCCATGCCAAGCTTTTCGGCGTAGCGAATGTTTTCCTCCTTGCGTAGCTCGTACTCACTGCGCGGATGGATGTTCGGGTTGTAAAAGAAAATCGTCGTCTTAATGCCGGAAGCCGCCATAGCGTCCATCACTTCGCCTGAACACGGCGCGCAGCAGGAGTGGAGCAGGATGTGCTGCTCGCCGTTGGGGGCTTGCAGTTTTGGCCGCTCAAAATTTTCCAGTGAGTAGTCGGGCATGCTCAATGTTTGCGGGTTTTGAAGGTCTGTTTGTGGCCGTTGCGTGGATTAAATATCGTGTAATTCTTTCCATCGGCGGTGACGGACATTTTTAGCGCAAATGCTTTGCATTCCTTGGGATCAGAAAGGTTGGCTATGAGATCGTTGGAGGTGTTGTTTTGATTGCCGTCGGGGCGAAGGTTGCGGTGGACCTGATACATGGCCTTGATAGATTTGGCGGATTTGAGGGCGGCGAAAGCACTGGGTGTACAGCCTTTGGTGTGGCCATTATTCATCACGCTAACGGTGGGGGCGATACTTTGGATGAGCAAGGGATTGTTGCTGGTGGCGAGGCCGTGATGGTTTACTTGATACACGTCCACAGTGCCGATGCGGTTGATGGGTGTGACGAGCTTGGCTTCCATGTTCCATGTGAGGTCGCCGCAATCGAGAAAACGAAAGTCGTCGAGCGCCAAAAGAGAGGCCACGCTGTTTCCGTTGTCGGAAAGATCCTCTGGCTTGGCGGGTACGCTGCCGGTCAGTGGATTCTTTATTACCCCGCGGCGCGGCACTTCAATGAACTTTCGCGCGGCGGCCACGAAGGTCAGGCTCACTTTCGCGGTGCGGCCGGTTTGTTTCAGCGGCAAAACCATCCCCGGCTTCACCACCTGACGAGCGTCGACTTTCATGGTTTTGTATGGTTTTACTTTGAGAATGAACGCGGGATCCTGCCTGTGGCGGTCAGGATTGCGCGTAGGGATGCCATTGTCGTACACGGTGCCGATGGGCATCAACTGGCTGAGCGGCGCGGCGCCACCAAAATGATCGCCGTGAAAATGGGTGGTAATGAGGAAATCAATTTTCTTTAAACCAGCTTGCTTGGTGGCGACCTCATGGATGCGGTTGGCATCGCGCGTGCCGGGATTACCGCTATCGATGAGAATCGATTGGCCGGCTGGCGTCACAATCAAGGTCGCCGCGCCGCCTTCCACATCCACCCAATATACATCCAGCCCTGTCGATTCCTGTGCGGAGACATTACAGCCTAACAAGAGAGCAAAGGCCAAAAGAGCGTGTTTCATGGCGGGCATCATTCACATTGGGCGTAAAAATGCAATTGGATTGAGCCAATAAAAGGCTAGTCACCGGCCACCCATTGAGGCAAAATCTCCCCATGAAGATGACCCCTATCCTTAAGTTAATTCCGATCACCTTTGTTGCTGCTGGATTATTCCTCGGCTGCGGAGAAGCCCAAGACCACCATGCTGGCGATGGTCACGACCACGGCGATGGCCACGACCATGGCGATGGAGGCGATGGCCACGACCACGGCGATGGAGGGGGCACTCCCAGTGGTGGGGTGGCTGTTTCGGATGATTATCCCTTGAAGACTTGTCTGGTGAGCGATGAAGGACTGACCAGTATGCAGGACGAAGCATTTGTCCATGTTCACAAAGGTGTGACGGTGAAATTCTGCTGCGAGGGCTGCTTAGATGAATTCAACGAGGAACCGAAGAAATTCCTCGCTAAACTGGAAGCTGCTAAGAAGGGTGAGCTGCCAAAGCCTGCGCCGGAAGTTGAAGAAAAGCCGGAGGCTAAAGAGGGGCAGCCTGCACCTGAGGAAACTGAAGGGGAGAAGAAATAGCCCACTCTAGGCCTGTTGAAGCTCGGGGCGCGTACCCGCGTCGAAAGACTGATGCGGCGGATCATCTTCATTTGTATTTTGCTGCCTGTCCTATCCGGATGGGCCGCAGAGCGTTTGTCACCACGGATTGATAAGCTCATCGTCGCCAAAGCAGGGGGATCCGTGGCGACGCGCAGTGATGATTCGGAGTTTTTTCGGCGGGTGAAGCTGGATCTCACTGGCCGTATTCCAAGTGCAACGGACACTCGATCTTTCCTGCAAGACACCACCTCTAGTAAGCGCGCCAAGCTCATAGATCGACTCATCGCCAGTGACGCCTTTGCAACGCACTGGACCGATCGCTTATCGGTAATGCTGTTGGAGCGACAAAAACTCGGCAAAATCACTGATGAAGAATGGAGGGAGTTTCTCGCAAAGAATTTGAAGGGTAAGCCGCGCTGGGATGTGCTGGCGCAGGAAATGGTGGGAGCTACGGGCCAGGGTGACGAGCGTCCGGCGATGAAATTTCTTGGAACCGCGGACCATCACGCGATGACAGAGGATGTGGCGCGTTTATTCCTCGGGATGGATTTAAAGTGTGCGAAGTGTCACGACCATCCATCGGTGAATGAGTGGAAGCAGGCGCATTACTGGGGGCTGTTTTCCTATTTAAACCAGACCAAGCACGCGACAAATTCAAAGGATAAACAAACGTATCTCGTTGAGGGGGTGGCGATGAAGAAGGTGGACTTTCAGTCGGTCTTTAAAACGGAGAAGGAGATCACGGGACCGAGATTGCCGGGCGGAAAGGAAGTAGCGATTCCAATGTTTGCAAAGGGGCAGGAATTTGAGAAGCCGGCGGCAGACGGATTGCCGGGGGTTCCAAAATTTAGGCCGCGCGAGTTGCTGGCGCGGGATTTAACCTCAAAAAATAATACGTACTTCGTGCGCAACGGAGTAAACCGGATTTGGTATTTGATGATGGGGCGCGGTCTGGTGCATCCGCTAGATGAACTGCACACACAGAATCCTTCATCGCATCCGAAGTTGATGGAGCTGCTGATGCGTGAGTTTGTGGCGCATGAGTTTGATGTGAAATGGTTCGTGCGCGAGATTGCATTGAGCGAAAGCTATCAGCGTAGCAGTCGGCTGCCGAACGGTGTCAAAAAAATAGAGGTAACTAGATATCGTACGGCTCATCCGAAGGCGATGACACCGGAGCAGTTGCTAAAAGCAGTATTAAAAGCGACAGGCAATGAGGCCTGGGTGACCAAATTGAAGGCGACGGATAACGCGGAGAAGTTTGATCGCCGCGGTTACTTCACCGGCACCAACCACGAGGTGCCAACTTCATTTGAGGAAATTCGCGCGCTGTTTATGTTGACCTACGCGGAGCCGGCAGGAACACCAGAGGTGGACTTTATCCCGGGGCTGAACAAGGCGTTATTCCTGATGAACGACCGGCTGATTCAAGATTGGTTGAAGCCGCAAAAGGGGAATTTGATCGAACGGTTGACAAAATTGGAAACGCCCAAATCCATTGCAGAGGAAATGTACCTATCCATGCTGGCGCGGTTGCCGGAGGTGGACGAGGTAGCGACGGTTGCTAATTATTTGGAGCGGAATAATAAACGCCGTGCTGCGGCCTTGGGTGACCTGGCTTGGGCGCTACTGACCTCGACGGAGTTTCGGCTGAACCACTGATGAACCACATCCCGCACAATCACGCTTGCGGCAACACTGAGCACGGGGTCTCTCGCCGACAGATGCTGGGTACGCTGGGTGGCGCGGTGGGGTTTGGAAGCTTGTTGCAGCCGGGGATTGCGGCAGAGATTAAAAAACAGCACAAGCAGGTATGCCTCATTTGGCTCGATGGCGGCATGAGCCAGTATGAGAGTTGGCATCCATTGCCGGAGAGCAAATTTGGAGGGCCGTTTCGGAGCATCAAGACGAGTATTCCCGGGGTGCACTTCAGCGAGTTGGTGCCGGAGACGGCGAAGATTGCACACAAAATTTCCGTCATCCGCACGATGGAAACGAAGGACCCGAATCATTCCACGGGCGTGCCGCGCATCCAACGGGGCGATCCCATTGACCGCGGAGTGACATATCCGCACCTCGGCTCGGCAGTCGCCAAGTTGCTGGGGCCCGCCAATCCGAATTTGCCGCCATACCTCTGGATAAAGCCGGGCAACGGCGGGTTTATCGCGAAGGAGGCGGGCTTTCTTGGTGCGCAGTACGGCACGCTGGCGTTGGGTGATGGCAAGCCGCCGATTCACATTCATAGGCCCGATGGCGTCTCGGCTGAGGTCGAAGCCGCTCGCAACGCGTTGCGTTTAAAGGCGAACGAACGTTTCAAGGCCTATCGCGGTGCGTCTGAGATTGATGCGTACGAGACGAGCTATGCGATGGCGCGGCAATTGATGGCACGCAAAGAAATTTTCGATGACAGTAAGATGGACCCGAAGGACAAGGAACGCTACGGCACCCATCCACTTGGCCGACACATCTTGCAGGCGCGACGGTTACTAGAGGCGGGTGTGCGTTTCATTAAGGTCAACAGCTATCACTGGGACACGCATGGTGATAATTTCAACATGTCGCAGCGACTCATCCCGCAGCTCGACCGACCGTTTGCGGCACTCATCAATGACCTTGAAGATCGCGGAATGCTCGACCACACGCTGGTCATTGTGATGAGCGAGTTCGGCCGCACGCCGATCATCAACTCGCGACTAGGCCGCGATCACTGGCCGGACTGCTGGAGCATTGCTCTAGCCGGGTGCGGCATCAAGCGCGGTGCAATTATTGGCGAGACGACCAAGGACGGCGCGTTTGTTAACAGTGAAGGCTATGACATTGGGCATCTGTTCCACACCATTTTCACGCTGCTCGGTCTCAATCCGCGCAAGACGCGCTATCGTATTAAGGGCCAGAAGCTCGCCATCGCGCATGACGACTGCGAACCCATCAAGGAGGTAATGCAGTGAACACTCCTGTGCTTGATGTCAAAAAGGCGTGGGTCTCTCGCGAGCTGAAGCACGACCGGCAGCTCTTTCGTGCGCAGTTCAGCCCCGACGGTCGATTCATTGCTGCCGGTGGGCAGGACAAACTCGTGCACGTGTGGGAACTGGATGGCGAAAAGAAAAAGACTTTTAACTCGCACAAGACGTGGGTGTCATCGCTTGTTTTCCACCCGAAAGCAAAACGACTGTTCACCGCTGACTACCTTGGCGTCATCCACTGCTGGAATCATGAGGCTGGCGGTGGTCCGCAATGGACAATCCCCACTGCAGACCAAGACAACGTTCGCGCACTTATTGTCACGCCTGATGGACGGTTCCTCATCAGTGGCGGTGATGATGCCACCGTCAAGGTATGGAATACTGACAATGGCAAGCCGGTTGCGAGTCTTGAGGGCCACAAGGAATGCATCTTTAGCCTAGCCATATCGCCCGATGGAAAACATCTGGTTAGTGGTGATCTCTACGGCAGCGTACGGCAATGGGGCATCGGTAGCTGGAAGTTTGAGCGTGAATTGGATGCAAAGATTTTACATACGCGTTTGGATAACTTCATCGCCGATGTTGGCGGCGTGCGCAGTCTAGCCTTTAACAAGGATAGTAAACTGTTAGCTGTCGGAGGCATGAAGGAAGCAAAGAGCAATGCCTTCTGCCCAGGGAAACCTACCGTGTTGATTTTCGACTGGGCCACTGGCAAACAAAAAACCGAGCTGCGCATTAAAGGGAAGAGCGATGGCCCCTTCAATGCCATGTGCTTCCTTGAAGACGGTACCCTGACCGGTCACACTGAGATTCTTCACTCTGACTCTGAGTTGACCTTCTGGGAAACTGATGCGCCCGAACCTCTACATTCCATCAAGAACGGCTCTGCCTACGACCTCAGTTTGCATCCCGACGGACGACAACTGCTTGTTACCACCTATGTATCCGGAGGGAGTAGCGGCAATGGTGCCCGGAAACGACATCGGGAGCAATACACTCCCAATAGCACCAACCTAAAGATTTTCAGCCTCTTCTCCAAGCCAGCAGCTAAAAAAGCGGGGTGTTAAACAGAAGTGTTAACGTATTAGTTTAGAAACCGGAAATCCAAACTTCCGTAGAGGCTGTGAAAGATTGTGCCCCAGGCCTTCGCTCCGTCTTTTTCCTGTCCCAGAAACTTGAGGAGAATTTCGCGCTCGGAAGAAGTTGGGTTGCGACCCAGCGTGCGTCGGTAAGCATTTTTGATGCGTGCGGTATTACCGATCAGTTCTTCTGCGAGCAGGCGCTTTGCCGCGGCTTCGGATTGAGTTCTCACAAATGGATTATTCATCAGGTACAACGCCTGCGTAGGTACGCTGCTGGTGGTGCGTTCGCCAACCACAAGGTTGGGATCGGCAAAATCAAACACCGCCAGAATTTCTAAGGGCGTATTTCGGTAGACCGGTGTGTACAGGCTACGTCGGGAGTCTCCAAATTTGTAGTCATATTCGGTTGTGGTGCCAGTCTTTATAGTTGCCCCGCCCACAGTCGTGTTGAGCTGGCCGCTCACTGATAAGATTGAATCACGGATTGCTTCAGCCTGCAGCCTTCGGCGGTTTTGCCGCCAGTGCAGTTTGTTTTCCACATCTACTTTGGCTTGCGCACCAGTTTCTGAACTCAACTGATAAACACGTGAAAGTACAATCCCGCGAATCAGTTCTTTAACCGACCAGCCTTCCTTGACAAATCGTAAGGCCAGATGATCTAGGAGGGCTTGATTGGTGGGTAGTTGCCCCATATGGCCAAAGTTGTCGACGCTGGCGACCAGGCCCTTGCCAAAGAGATGATGCCACACGCGGTTAACAAACACGCGCGCAGTTAAAGGGTGTTCAGCACTGGCCATCCAGTTGGCTAGCTCCATGCGGCCACTCGCCTTGGGTGCAATCTTTGGCAAGGGCCCTTGGTTGAGCACTTGGATGAAACGCCGCGGGGTTTTTGGGCCTGCATTGTGGACGTTGCCGCGGATAGCGATCTGAATGTCGCCGGGTTTCACTGCTTCCTCTGCAGCGATAATTTGAGGTCGTTTTACGGCCTTACTCTCCAGTGCCTTCAGCTCCTTTTGCATCTTTGCCAGATTGGTTTTGTCGGCAGAAGGATTAGGTTTTACAGGTTTCTGTTCGGGGTTGGGTTTCTTTTGTGCCACCACGGGTGCTCCTTCAGGCAGAAACTGGACCGCATCGGCAATGACATGCTGTGTGGTGCCCTTGGTTGAAATAACTACCGCCTCCCATTCGCCGGCGAGGAAGTCAAAAGTCCCCAATGAAATGAAATGACCATCGATCGGTGGTTTTTTGGTTTGGTCGATGTATTTAGTTACTTCACCGTCAGCGTGACGTATAAGCACAGGCACCTTGCGGTCCCGGTTGTCGCCGTGCGTATAGGAAACACGCACCTCAAATTTACTATCGCTTGGGATTTTCACTTTGTAGGACACGGCCTTCTCTCCTTTATCAGCTGCGCCGTCATGGATATAGTTTGCGCCCACGTATCCCTTGTTGGAGTTGGACCGAGTCCACGCCCCTTTCAGTTTCGCTTGTAAATCATCCACCACGATCCCCGGCAAACTGTCCACTGAAACCGGAGTTGCGGCAGTCGCCTTTGGCCCAGTCTTTTTCTTCAGCTTATTAATTTCCTTTTTTAGGGCCGCAATTTGCACGGTTTGTTCCTTTGAAAGTTTTTCCTGTTCGGGTGACATCGGTAGTGGACGTTTGTTCCAGGTAGACACGTTACTGTGGATCACGGCCTTGGTGCTCTTGAAGATTCCTGCCATACCGTAATAGTCCTCAGTCCGGATGGGATCAAATTTGTGATCGTGGCAACGTGCACAACCAATAGTCAGTGCCATGAAGGCTTTGCCCATAGTATCCATCTGTTCATCAACAATATCCATTTCAAGGACGGTTTTGTCCTGCAATTCGTAGTTGGTGGGGCCGAGCAGAAGAAAGGCAGTAGCGGTGAGTTCTTCGCGTTTCTGCTCAATACTACCGCCTTTGATGAGGTCGCCTGCAATTTGTTCGCGGATGAAATCGGTGTAGGGTTTGTCAGTGTTGAAGGCATTGACCACGTAATCGCGATAGCGCCACGCTTCCTTCATCAAAGCGGTTCGCCCTCCGCCGGTGGATTCAGAAAAGCGCACCACATCCAGCCAGTGCCGCCCCCAGCGTTCCCCAAAATGTGGGCTGGCCAAAAGTTCATCGACCACCTTTACAATAGCTGCCTTTCGATTCTTAGCCGCCGCCTGTTCAAAGGTGGCCATTTGATCTGGCGTGGGAGGCAGGCCAATCAAATCAAAGTACAGCCGGCGCAGCAGAATAAGATTGTTCGCATCCTGAACCGGCCCGATGTCTTTTCCTTCCAGCGCAGTGAGCACGAAGCGGTCAATATCGGTGTAGGCCCAGTCGGCCCGTTTCAGCTTTGGCACGGTCGGCTTACTTACCGGCTGAAAAGCCCAGAATTGCCGGGCCGCATCAAGGTTGAGTTTCTTTTCTGATGCAGTCGCATCACCGGTAGTGCGTGGATCCGGTGCGCCCATGGCGACCCATTTCTCGAAATCCGCAATCTGCTCCGCGCTCAGCTTTTTCTTGGGCGGCATTTTTAGGTCCGCATCGGCATGGCGGATTGCTTGAATGAGCAGGCTCTTGCCTACACGTCCCGGAATAATTGTTGCCCCGGATTCTCCGCCCTTTTGCCAACCGCCTTTCCAGTCGAGGCGTAGCTCACCCTTTACCTTCTCATCTTTGCTGTGGCACTTGTAGCATTCGCTGACCAATACCGGTCGAATCTTCTTCTCAAAAAATTCCAGACCTGCCGGGTCAGCCGCGGTTAATTGAAGACCGGAGCCAAGTATAATTAATATAATTGGGAGCCTGCCAAGCATCTGGATGAACATATCAGATTAAGGGAATTACGCGAGTCGATTTCTACTTTAGCTTCTTTACCCGCAGGTTACGGAATTTCACTGTGCCACCTTTGCCGTGATGCTGAATGCCGAATCGGCCTTTAAGGGATTGTTTGTCTTCGAACTCGGCAATCAGCTTGCCATTGAGCCAGGTGCGAATGTGCGAGCCCTTGGCTTCTACTTTGAAATGGTTCCATTCCTCAGGTTTAAACAAACCCTTTGTAGTCTTGTTATAAGCGGCGGTTTGATCTTTGCCTTTGGGATAGAGCCACCCACCCATGCCGATACCGTAAACGCCGCCAGGTTTGGTACGATCAATTTCACACTGGTACCCCTTGGGCTTGCCCTTGTCGCCAACAAGCCGGAAGCCAAGGCCCGAATTGAACCCTGCATTTTCCTGTGGAATTTTGACCTCCAGTTCCGCCACAAAATCGCTCAGTTGCAAATCGCTAACCACCCAGACATTCACCGTTGAGACCAGGTGCAGTTCACCCTTCACCGCCTTGAAGGATTCAACTTTGGCGCGGGGTTCCCAGCCCTTGGTGCTTTTGCCATCAAAGAGCGGCGTCCATGCGGTTTCTTTTTCCACCGCCAAAGTTGACACGTTGGCGACCATGAGAAATAAGATCATACGGAACATGGGGAGAGCTTAAACGCGTGGTCGGATTATTGAAACAAAAGAAACGGGATCAGCCCAAAAGAAAATGGCGGAGCCACGCGGCAGGTTCCTCGCGGTGAGGCGGTTGCTCAAGGCTGGCGAGGCCGGTTTGGAAAGTAAGCGGCTCAATGATGGCTTCGCGCGACTCGATGATGGCGCGCAGGTAGCGGCGCGAGTATTCCGGATGCGGTTGCATGGCCAGCATATGATTGCCGAGGGCGAACATCGCATGCGGGCAGTCATCGGTGCCGCCAATCAGCCGCGCATCAGGCGGGAGCACCTCGACTTGATCCTGATGCGTGAAGAGCATGCGCACGCCGGTGAGCGGTGGCTGCATCCACGGCTCCGGCGCGGTGATGGCAATCTCCTTCACTCCGATGCCCCAACCGCGTTCGCAGCGGCGTACTTCACCGCCAAGGGCTTGGGCAATCATTTGGTGCCCGAAACAAATGCCGACAGTTTTGCGTTTGTCCGCGTGCAGGGCTACGATGAATTGCTGAAAGGTTTGTATCCAATCTTCATCTTCAAACACTGAAGTTCGCGATCCACTGGTGAGCCACGCATCGCATTCATCGGTTGCGTTAGGCAGTTCGCCTTCCCACACGCGATAGATGTGTAGTTCGGTATCAAGGCCGGTTTGACTGAGTAGATGCGTGAACATTTCCGGGATACCGCCGTCGATGCCGCGAAATTCAGGCGTCACAAAATCGCACTTGAGCAGGCCAATTTTCATAGCGCGCTTCGATACACCGTCGCGAGGTCATCACGGGTGACAGGGATGAGATTAGTCGCGTGACAAGGATCGGCAAACGCTTCATCGGCCAATGGACCGAGGTCATCCGCAGTGATGCCGTGATTTTTTAAACCGAACTGGATGCCGAGTTCCTCAAACCATGTGCGGGTTTCATCGGCCAACGAATCACCAGAGCGGCCGGCCTCGGCGAAGAGGGTTCGGATGGTTTGGATGCGTTGGAGTTGGGCAGCGGTTAAATCGGTGGCTTCGATGAAGGCCATGGAGTTGGGGAGCATCAGCGCATTGGCGAGTCCGTGGTGGGTGCCGTGGCGAGCGGAGAGCGGATGGGCGAGCGAGTGCACCATGCCGAGATCTTTTTGAAAAGCGACGGCGCCCATGCTGGCGGCCATTTGCATTTGGGCGCGGGAGGCAAGGTCTTGGCCATCGGTAACGGCGGCATTGAGGTGGGCGAGGCAAAGGCGGATGCCCTCCAGTGCCACGCCGTCTGCCATCGGATGATAGACGGGCGCAAAATAGGATTCGAGACAGTGCGTGAAGGCGTCGATGCCAGTGGCGGCGGTGAGGTGCGGCGGCAATCCGGCGGTGAGTACGGGTTCGAGCACCGCGATGGTGGGCATGAGCGGTGGTGCAACGAAAAGAGTTTTGCGTCCGGTGTCGCGCAACGTGATGACCGCCCCCCGCCCCACTTCGCTGCCGGTGCCCGCAGTGGTGGGCACGGCATAAAATGGCGGTAACGCGCCAGTGATTTTCGCGCCGCCGTTATCGAGAATGGAATATTGCGCGAGCGGTGCAGGATGGCTGGCGAAAAATCGAATGACCTTCGCCACGTCCATCGCGCTGCCGCCGCCGAGTGCGAGCAAGCCATCGCAGTCGTGCTCGATATAAAACGCCGCGCCTGCTTCCACGTCAGCCTCGATGGGGTTGGGATGCACGCCGTCGAAAACCTCAAACGCCGCGCCGCAATCCGCGAGCCCTGCCAGTGCCTGTTCCACCACACCCGCTTTCACCAAACCGGGGTCGGTGACGAGCATGAGTTTTTTCTCCGCGATGCGATTGGCCAACTCGGCCAACGCGCCTTCGCCGTGGAGGATGGTGGTGGGAAAACTGAATTGATTCATCGCGCGTTAAATAATCTCGAAGTATCGCTGCAATTGCCAGTCGGTAACGTGGCGTTCGTGTTCGCGCACTTCCCAATCGCGCGAGGCGATGAAATGGTCAATAAACTCGTCGCCAAACAATCCACGCGCTTCCGCCGATTGCTCGAGATCCCGGGAGGCATCGCGGAGGTTGGTGGCGAGTTGGCGTTCGGGCGGGAGATTGGCTTCCTGTTCGTAGGCGTTGCCGGTCAGTGGTTCGCCGGGGTCGAGCTGCTGCTCAATGCCGAGCAAGCCCGCGCCGAGACTGGCGGCGGCGATGAGGTACGGGTTCGCATCAGCCGGGCCGATACGGAACTCCACACGTTGCGACTTTTCTGAGCCGGTGATGACGCGCAACGCAGTGGTGCGATTGTCCACGCCCCACGCGGCGGCAGTCGGTGCCCATGCGCCTTTTACGAGCCGTGTGTAACTGTTGATGGTCGGCGCGCACAGGCTAAGGAAAGGTTTCAAAAATTTCTGTTGGCCCGCCACGTAATGGCGCATCACCGCGCTCATGCCATGTTCGGAAGCCGCGTCGTGGAATTGCCCCGCGCCGCTGGCGTCAACGAGCGATTGGTGCACGTGGCCGCTCTGGCCGGGATAATCCATCGACCACTTGGCCATGAAAGTTGCTGTCAATCCGCGCTTGTTAAAGAACGCCTTTGAAAATGTTTTGAACAGCGCCGCCTTGTCCGCCGCGCGCAGGGCGTCATCCACCGTAATAGCCGCTTCCCAAACGCCCGGCCCGGTTTCGCAGTGGAGGCCTTCGATGGGGAAATCCATCGCGTCACAAAAATCCATGAACTCGTGAAACAAATCGGACAGTGCCGAGCTGCGAATGACCGAATAGCCGAAGTTGCCAGGGCTGAGCGGTGTGAGGTTGCGATAATTTTTCTCGCGCAGCGTGTGCGGTGTTTCATCGAAGATAAAAAACTCGTACTCAAACGCCATCCGCGCAGAGTGGCCCATGTCGTCAGCCTTTTGCAAAATGCGTCGCAGCTGATTGCGCGGGCAGATGGGATGCAGATCGCCACCGTTGCCTGTGTTGCCGATGAAATCCACGATGAACAGCGGCGTGTTGTCCTCGTCGGGCAGGCGGCGTTCGGTTGCAAGGTCGATGCGGTATTTGGCGTCGGGAAACGCCGTGTGCCAGCCGGTGAATTTTGCGTTGTCGTAAAGCTGGTCGTTCACGTCCCAACCCAGTACGCAATCGCAAAAGCCCGCCGTGCCGCCGACGATGCTGGCGAATTTATCGAGCGAAACGTACTTGCCGCGATGTACACCATCGAGGTCGGCAAAGGCCAGCTTCACGCGCGGGATTTTTTCTTCGCGATATTTCGCGATGAGTTTGTCGGCGGAGATGTCGGGAGTGCTCATGTTAAAATTGGGTCCTGAAATGTATCGCCTTGGGGCGGGTCATGGCGAGCAATCCGTAGCACGAAAGCGACGAGCCTTTGCCGCTGGCTTTGAGGCCGGTCCACGGCAGCGCGGGGTCGAGATAGTCGCAACGGTTCATGAAAATCGTGCCAGCTTCCACTGCTTTTGCAAAAGCATCGGCGCGAGCGCGGTCGCTCGTGCAAATCACAGCGGTGAGGCCGAATTCCGAATCGTTGATGTTCGCGATGGCCTCGGCGTCATCGGCCACTTTCATCACGGGCAGCAATGGCCCAAAATTTTCCTCCTGCATGATGGCGAGGTCGTTGCGGTTCACGGTCAACAGCGTGGGCTCGAAAAACATGCCCTTCCCGATTTGTCGAGCCTTGCCGCCCGCAAGCATTTCCCCACCCGCCGCCATAGCCTCGGCGATGTGCATCTCCATCATTTGGGCCGAGGACGCTGCCGCCAGCGGCCCCTGCGTGGTGGCCGCATCGAGGGGGTCGCCGAGTGTGTACCCCTCCACGAGCGGTTGGCACGCGGCGAGGAATTCATCGTACACCGCCGCATGCACGTACACGCGCTCGATGCCGCAGCAACATTGGCCGGCATTGAACATCGCGCCATCAACGAGCATCGCCGCCGACTGCGCCACGTCCGCATCCGCCGCCACATACGCGCCATCCTTGCCGCCCAACTCGAGGTTGCAATCGAAGTGCCGCTTCGCCGTGCTTGCATAAATTTTCTCACCGCCGCCCACCGAGCCGGTGAACATCACGTGATTGATGTCACCCTCTTCAATCAGCCGCGCCGTGTTCGCGTGGTCCATCACCACGTGTTGTAGCAACTCTTCCGCGCATGCGCCGAATGCCTTTTCAAAATGTTCGCCAATGGAAAGCGTCCGCGTGGAGTGCTTGAGTAACACCGTGTTGCCCGCTAACAATGCTGCCGCCACGCCGCTGGCTGCGATGAGTAGCGGATAATTCCAAGCCGCAATAATCAGCACCACCCCGTGCGGTTCATGCAAAATCTCCCGATGAAAATTTTTCTTATCAGAAATCGCATCCGCCGCCAACACTTCCGGCGCGATGTCGCAGAGGTAATTGAACCGCTCCAACAATCCATCAATCTCGCCCCGCGCCTGCGTCAACGGCCGCCCCATCTGCATCGTGATGTCCGCCGCAATCGCCTCGCGGTTTGTTTCAAAATAACCCAACGCTGTCCTCACTCGTTCTACACGATCCGTCAGCGGCACGCCACGCCAGTTAACGAATGCAGCTTGCGAACCCGCTGCAGCCTCCGTGAGTGCCTTGAAATTCAACTGCTCCCATTCGCGAATGGACTCGCCGGTAAAAGGATTGGATGTGGTGACCGTCATCAATGTGCTGCCGGCATCTTGCAAAACCTTTCCAAGGCAGCCAAGGAAATCCATTGTTGCACCCCGACGTTTGGGCTGGAAGATTGCCGGCTTGATGGGACATACTCCCCGCCGCTGAACACCTTGAAACTCAGGCGAACTAGGGCTTGACGAGAGAGGTGAGCGCGTTATCATTACTACCTTTAGCAACTTACTAAACATTAAAAATGTCCGATAAAAAAGCGAAATTGACTCATAATGAGGTGATTAAGGCGGAAAACCCTTCGTTGGCGGGGGATATTGCGGCCACGTTGGCGGATGGGGCGGTGGATGTTTTTTCCAAGGATGACCAGCAGTTTCTAAAGTTTCACGGGATTTATCAGCAGGACGACCGCGACGTGCGCAAGCAGGGAAAGCATTTTATGTTCATGATACGCGGCACGAATCCGGGCGGGGTGTTGTCGCCGGAGTTGTATCTCACATACGACCGGCTGTCGGACGAGTGCGGCAACCAAACACTGCGCATCACTTCGCGGCAGAGTTTTCAGTTTCACGGCGTGGTGAAGAGCGGCTTGGGGCAATTGATGTGCGGCATCAACGACGCGCTGGCAACGACGCTTGCCGCGTGCGGCGATGTGAATCGAAACGTGATGGCACCACCCACGCCCGCCCGCAACGGCTTAGCCGCGCGGGTGCTGAAGGATAGCAAGCTGGTGGCGGCGGCATTGTTGCCGCGCACGAAGGCGTATCATCAAATCTGGGTGGAAGGTGTGAAGCTCAAGCTCGACGATTCGGATTATGAAGACCCGTTGTACGGCAAAACTTATTTACCGCGAAAATTCAAAGTCGGCTTCGCCACGCCGCCGCACAACGACACGGATGTGTTGACCAATTGTCTGGGCTTCGTGGCTATCGAGGAGAACGGCGAATTGGCGGGATACAATCTCACTGCGGGCGGCGGCATGGGCATGACGCACAATAACGCGAAGACGTACCCGCGCGTGGCGGATGTGATTGGATTTTTTACGCCGGAACACATCGAGACCGTTGCAAAAGCGGTGCTGACGGTGCACCGCGACTTTGGCGACCGCACGGACCGGAAACACGCACGGCTAAAATACGTGCTGGCCGAACGCGGCGTGGAGTGGTTTCGCGGCGAATTAGAGCAACGCACGGGCATCCGGCTGGAAGAGCCCAAGCCATTTGCCTTCGATCAGCAAGGCGATATGTTTGGCTGGAACGAGGCGGCGGATGGTTCATGGTTCCTAGGGCTTCACGTGTTGTCGGGCCGCGTCCAAGGTGAACTGAAAACGGCGCTGCGAGCTATTGTGAAACAGCATCGTCCCGAAGTGCGATTGACGCCTTCGCAAAATCTTTTACTGTGCGGTGTGGCGAAAACAGACAAGGACAAAATCAATTTCATTCTATCGGAAAACGGTTTGGTGGTGGACAAAACAGGACAAGGCACCGTGCTGGAACGCGCGTCGATGGCCTGTCCGGCGCTGCCCACTTGCGGCTTGGCGCTGGCGGAGAGCGAACGTTACGTGCCGGAGTTTCTTGGGTTAGTGGATAATTTATTGGATGACACCGGCTTGGCGGGCGAGGAAATCATCGTGCGGATGACCGGCTGCCCCAACGGCTGCGCGCGGCCGTACATGGCCGAGCTGGGCATCGTTGGCAAGTCGCCCGACAAATACGCAGTGTACCTCGGCGGCAACGTCGCCGGCACGCGCTTGGCGCGTTTGTACAATCAAACCGTGCCCGCCACCGAAATGGCTGACCAACTGCGCCCATTGGTCGAACGCTACGCCCGCAATCGCCACGAAGGCGAACGCTTCGGCGACTTCTGCGCCCGAGAAATCTGGCCGGAAATGGAGGTAGCAATATGACGCCGGAAGCCATTTCTGAAGCCAACGATTTGCTGCGCGGAAAGTCGCCAGCAGAAGTGGTCGAGTGGGCCATTGCGCAGGCGGATGGCCGCGCAATTGTGTCGACAAATTTTCGCCCGTACGAGGCGGTGATTTTGCATTTGGTGATGCAGGCGCAGCCAGACATTCCGGTTTTGTGGGTAGACCACGGTTATAATCGCGAAGCGACTTACAAACACGCGGAGGATTTGAAGGCGCGACTGGATTTGAACATTCAGGCTTTCGTGCCCAAACTTACCACGGCGCATTACGATGCGGCGCACGGCGGAATGCCGGAGCCAACGGAGAAGAACGAGGCCGCCATCAAGGCTTTTAGCACGGTGATGAAGCTGGAGCCATTTCAGCGGGGCATGAAGGAGTTGGCACCGACGGTTTGGTTCACCGCGCTGCGCAAAGTGCAAAACCCCAACCGCGCGGAGCTGGACATTGTGAGTCCGGACAACAATTTTGGTTCATTAAAAGTGAGCCCGATTTTCAATTGGAGCGATGAAGAGATGGAGGCTTATTTGGAAGAGCACGACCTTCCAAATGAATGGGATTATTTTGACCCCGCAAAGGCAGATGAGAAACGCGAATGTGGTTTGCATGCTGCGTGGGGTGGGGAGGCGGTGGCAGAATAATGAGTTCGTATCACCTTGACCATCTTGAGTATTTGGAGACGGAGGCGATTCATGTGCTTCGGGAAGTGGCGGCGGAATTTGAACGACCGGTGGTTTTGTTTTCGGGTGGCAAAGATTCTATCTGCATTTTGCGTTTGGCGGAAAAGGCATTTCGGCCTTCGGATATTCCAATGCCGTTTTTGAATGTCGAGACGGGCCATGAGTTTCCTGAGTTGATTGAATTTCGCGATCGGCGCGCAGAGGAGATGGGGGCAAAACTAATTGTGCGAACGGTGGATGAGGCGATTGAGAAAGGGCTCGCCACTGCAACGCCGGGACAGACTAGTCGTAATAAATTGCAAATTCCCGTGCTGCTAGGGGCGATTGATGAATTTCAATTCGACTGCTGTATCGGCGGCGCGCGGCGCGACGAGGAGAAGGCGCGAGCGAAGGAACGCTTTTTCAGCTTTCGCGATTCCTTTGGACAATGGGATCCTAAAAACCAGCGGCCAGAAATTTGGAATCTATACAACGGACGCCTCAATCCCGGTGAGAACATGCGTGTGTTTCCACTCTCCAACTGGACGGAAACGGATGTATGGGAGTACATCCAAAAAGAAAACTTGGAAGTGCCGAACATCTATTTCAGCCACGCGCGCGAATGTTTTTTTCGTGGCGACCAGTGGTTGCCCGTGCCGCCGGTGCATGATGGAAACGGTACGCCCGATCCGTATGAAGGCGCGCGCCCAACCGAGAAGGAGGAGCACCGCACAATGATCTGTCGTGTTCGCACGATTGCCGATATGATTTCCACCGGTATGATCGAAAGCCCTGCGGAGTCCATTGACGACATCATCGCCGAAGTCGCCGCCGCCCGGGTTACCGAACGCGGCACACGCGCCGACGACAAGGCGAGCGAGGCCGCAATGGAGGACCGGAAGAAAGCGGGGTATTTTTAATCCGTGAAATCTGTGCCTCAACACCCCATTGAACTACTGCGCTTTAACACGTGCGGGTCGGTTGATGACGGCAAAAGCACGTTGATTGGGCGGTTGCTTTATGATTCGAAATCGATCATGGAGGATCAGATGGAGATGCTGGAGCGTTCGGCGGATATCACCGGCGGCGGGCAGGTGAATCTCGCCAACCTCACTGATGGCCTGCGTGCCGAGCGTGAGCAGGGAATTACCATCGACGTGGCATACCGATATTTTGCGACGCCAAAGCGCAAGTTCATCGTTGCCGACACGCCGGGCCATGTGCAGTACACGCGCAATATGGTGACGGGCGCGAGTACGGCGAATCTTTCCATCGTGTTGATCGATGCGCGCAACGGAGTGATCGAGCAGACGCGGCGGCACAGTTATATTTCTGCTTTGTTGGGTATTCCCCACATTGTGTTTGCGGTGAACAAAATGGATCTCGTGGACTGGAGTGAGGAACGCTTTCGAGAAATTCGCGATGAAATCGAGGATTTCCTGCCGAAGCTGGATACGTTTTCGGACGTCAAATTTCTCCCGTTGAGCGCGTTGGACGGCGGCAATGTCGTCGATCCATCAGAATACACGCCGTGGTATGAAGGGCCGACGTTGATGGGGCATCTCGAGTCCGTGCACATCGCCAGCGATTGGAATTTGAACGCGTTTCGGTTTCCCGTGCAATGGGTGAATCGGCCGAACAATCCCACCGACAAAACACTGCACGATTTTCGTGGGTTCTCCGGCCAAATCGCCGGTGGCATTGTGAAGGTCGGGCAAGAAGTGCTGGTGCTGCCCAGCGGCCGGAAGAGTTTCGTCAAAGAAATCCAGACGTTTGACGGCAACCTAGACGAGGCGTTTTCGCCACAATCAGTGACACTGGTTTTGGAGGATGACCTCGACATCAGCCGTGGCGACATGATTGTGGGCACCGATTCATTGCCCGGCCACAGTGCGGATATTTCCGCGCGCGTGTGTTGGATGGAACAGCGCCCGTTGCAAGCCGGCCAAAAATATTTTCTCAAGCACGGCACTCAAACCGTGCAGGCGAAAGTCATCAGCCTCGACAGTCGTATCAACATCCAAACCTACGAGCCCGAACCGCATCCGGCCGAGCTGGCCATGAACGACATTGGCGAAGTCCGGTTGCGCACCGCCAAGCCTTTGGTGTTTGATGCCTACACCACCAATCGCCTCACCGGCTCCATTGTTCTGGTTGAGCCCAGCACCAACGCCACCGCTGCTGCCGGAATGCTGCGCGGCCCCGAAAAAGTTTATCAGCCGGAGTACGACGACTTTATGATTTAGGCAAAAGCTTTGGGCTGCCAAATCGTTACGGCGTTTGATTTGATAATGTCCCTGTCGTGCGTCGCAAGTTGCACATTCAAAACTTGAGCCGTGGCCGTGATGATGCGGTCGTGTCATTCTCTTCCCCGAAACTAATTTCTGGCGGATCATTCCATTGAATTCCGTTGCTAATGTTGCGAATTTCTTCCAAAGCGTGCCGCACCTCTTCGGGTTAATCTGGGGCCGTCGGTGTGAGTCACCTCCTTTTTCAAGGTCCAGGTTACAATCTTCTTCAAGGCTACACCTTCTTGAACAGTCATTGTTTTGAATTTTTTGATCACGTCATCAGGAATGCTCAAGGTCGTTCGCATAAACGTGTGCTTACACATTAATACTTTTATATCAACTGGGCGCAAAAAAAAACGGCGCGGTTGACCGCGCCGTTGGGGTTGATTTTTGATTGGGTTTAGCCGTTTAGAGCTTCGTAGACATTGCCGACCATTCCTTCGTTTGGCGTTAGCGTTTTGTCTCCGGGGGTCCATTGGGCGGGGCAGGCTTCGGCGGGGTTGGCGGCGCAGTGGGCGTTGGCTTCCATCACGCGGGTCAGCTCTTCCATATTGCGGCCGACGTTGTAGAAGTTGACGGTGCCGCTCACGAGTTTGCCTTCGGGGCTAATGATGAATGTGCCGCGCAGGGCGAGACCGGTGGCGTCGTCGTACACGCCGAATAGGCTGGAGACCACGCCGGTGGTGTCGGCAGCGAGTGTGTATTTCACATCAGTCATTAATTTTTCTTCACGGCACCAGGCGAGGTGGGCGAATTTGGTGTCGGTGGAAACGCCAATCACTTTCGCGCCGAGCTCGGTGAGCTTGGCATCTTGCGCGGCGAGGTCGGCCAATTCGGTGGGGCACACGAAGGTGAAGTCCGCCGGATAAAAAACGAGGATAGTCCACTTGCCGTCGGCTTTGAGGTTGGCAAGGCTGACTTCGCCGAAGGAGCCGGTGCTGGGCTCGAAGGTTTCCATTTCGAAATCCGGCACCTCTTCACCCACGCTCAGCACAGGGAGGTCGCCACACAATTCACAACCGAGTTCATCTGACATATTTATTCTTTCTGTTGAGGTTTAAAAAAGTCGGGGGATTGGATGCCTGAAGTACGATGGGAAGTCAATGGAAAGGTTGAAGGAGCTTGGCTTGGTTTCCCCTCAATCAATATTAATTTTCCCAATCCTTTGCGCGCGTGAGGGCTTTGTTCCAGCCGGCGATTAGCGTGCGGCGCGCGGCGGGTTTCATTCGCGCGGCAAAACGCTTGTCCTGTCGCCACTGGGTGGTGATGTCCTTTTGCGATTTCCAATAACCGACCGCAAGGCCCGCCAAATACGCCGCGCCGAGGGCGGTGGTTTCTGTGATGCGTGGGCGAACGACAGGAACGTTCAGCAAATCGCTCTGAAACTGCATAAGTAAATTATTTGCGCTCGCACCGCCGTCCACGCGGAGTTCTTTTAGGCGCACACCCGCGTCGGCCTCCATAGCGGTTAGGACGTCACGCACTTGATAGGCGATGCCTTCCAGCGCGGCGCGGGCGATGTGGGCTTTGGTGGCGCCACGCGTGAGGCCGCACAAAATGCCGCGCGCGTGTTGGTCCCAATGGGGCGCGCCGAGTCCGGCGAAGGCGGGGACGAGGTACACGCCGCCATTGTCCGGCACGCTGGCGGCGAGCTTTTCGATTTCAGCGGCGTTCTTAAAAAAGTTCAGTCCGTCACGCAGCCATTGCGTCACCGCGCCGGCGATGAAGATGCTGCCTTCCAGCGCGAACTCCGTGCGTCCGCCGATGCGCCAGGCGACGGTGGTGAGCAGATTGTTTTTGGACGGCATCGGTTTCGCACCGGTGTGCATGAGCATGAAGCAGCCGGTACCGTAAGTGTTTTTCACCATGCCGGGGCGGGTGCAGCATTGGCCGAAGAGGGCGGCTTGTTGGTCACCCGCGATGCCGGCGATGGGGAGGGCTTTGCCGAAGAGTTTTGTTTCGCCAACGACTTCGCTGGAGCCGCGCACTTCGGGCAGCACGCTGCGTGGGATTTTGAAAAGTTTCAACAGCTCCGCGTCCCAATCGCCGGTGCGGAGGTTGTAAAGCATCGTGCGCGAGGCGTTGCTGGCGTCGGTGACGTGCGTGGTGCCGCCGGTGAGTTTCCAAATGAGCCACGAGTCCATTGTCCCAAAAGCTAGCCGCCCTTGGCGGGCGAGGGCGCGCGCGCCTTTCACGTGCTTGAGCAGCCACGCGATTTTGGTGGCGGAAAAATAGGCGTCGATGACGAGGCCGGTTTTGCGGCGGATGGTGGGGGCGTGGCCGGCGGCTTTGAGTCGGTCGCATTCCTTGGCGGTGCGGCGGTCCTGCCACACGATGGCGTTGGCGATAGGCTGGCCGGTTTGGCGATCCCACAGCAGGGTGGTCTCGCGTTGGTTGGTGATGCCGATGGCGGCAATTTGGGGGGCGGTGAGCTTGGCTTTTTTCAGCGCGGCCCGAGCGGTGGCGAGTTGGGTTTTCCAGATGGCCTC
>JAPKEI010000204.1 GCA_028872685.1 Verrucomicrobiota bacterium
AGGCCAAAGGATTTACGCCCGCGAAGGCCGCGGACAAGCGGTCTTTGATTCGGCGCGTGTCTTTTGATCTTACGGGGTTGCCACCGACTTGGGCGCAGGTGCAGGCATTTGTGGATGACGCTTCGCCGAATGCTTATGAAAAGCTTGTGGATCGACTAATGGCCAGTCCGCAATACGGCGAGCGAATGGCGGTGTTTTGGTTGGACCAAGTGCGCTATGCGGACACGATGGGCTATCACTCGGACAACGACCAGACGAAGCCGCTCTATCGAGATTATGTAATTGATTCCTTTAATAAAAATATTCCCTTCGACCGTTTCACAAAGGAACAGGTGGCGGGCGACCTCCTAAAAAACCGCACGCGGGAGCAGTTGATCGCCTCCGGCTACAATCGCCTGAATATGACCACCCGCGAGGGCGGCGCGCAGCCCAAGGAATACACGTCCAAATACCTCGCCGACCGCGTGCGCAATGCGTCCACGGTGTGGATGGCCAGCACGCTCGGGTGCTCGGAATGCCACGACCACAAGTTTGACCCTTTTTCGACGAAAGATTTTTACAGCTTCGGCGCGTTCTTCGCGGACCTCGAGGAGACTCCCGTGGGCGCGCAAAAATACATAAGCGTTCCGGGCACAGGCCAAAAGGCCGAAGTGGCAGCGTTGCGCGAAAAACTGCCGGCATTGGAAAAGGCACTCAACGCTGTTACCCCGGAAATGGATGCGGCACTCGCCCGATGGGAAAAAACACAGGTCCGCTGGACGATGTTGCGACCGACCAAGCCGGCCTCCCAACAAGGTGCGGCACTGAAGGTGCAACCGGATCAGTCGATTCTGGTCTCGGGAAAATCGCCGGATTCGGATGTTTATACGATGACCTTGAGCAGCGTTCCGGCGGGCACGCGCGCGTTTCGCATTGAGGTGCTCCCGCATCAATCGCTACCCAAAAAAGGCCCGGGGCGGGCGGGCAACGGCAATTTTGTGTTAACGGAAGTGGTTGTAAAAATCGGCGATAAAATAATTCCATTACGCAATGCCACAGCTTCATTCGAACAAACGCTGTCCAATGCCAAAAACCCATACAAAAAATGGAATGCCGGCAGCGCAATTGACAACGATGCCAAAGGCACCACGTTTGGCTGGGCAGTGCTGCCAAAAGTTGGCGTGCCGAACCGTTTGGTTTTTGAAATGGAAGAGCCGTTGGCGGCGGCTGGCGATCTGGTTATCGTGCTCAAGCAGGCGCACGGCACGCAGCACACGCTCGGCCGGTTTCAGATTTACGGCACTGAGCATTCCGGCAATGTGACAGCAAATTCCGCCGCACCTCCGATAAACATCATCGCCATTCTTGCCATTGATCCTGCCAAACGCAACGCGGCACAGCGCAAAACTCTCGCCGGACATTATCGGTCATTCGCGCCGGAACTGGCCCAACCGCGCAAAGATTTGGCTGCGCTCAAAGCAGAGATCGCTCGCAAGGAAAAAGCGTTTTCCACTTCGCTGGTGTCCGTGAGCATGACCAAGCCGCGGATGGTGCGCGTGTTGCCGCGCGGGAATTGGTTGGATGACTCCGGCGAAATCGTGCAGCCCTCGGTGCCCGCGTATCTGCAGTTTGCCAAAGCCACGAAAGGCCGCGCCACGCGCAGCAACCTCGCCGAATGGATTGTGAGCCGCGACAATCCGCTCACGGCGCGCGTGATGGTGAACCGTTTATGGGCAATGTTCCACGGGCGCGGCCTCGCAATGCCGCTGGATGATTTCGGTTCGCAAGGCACGCCGCCTACGCATCCGGCGCTGCTCGATTGGCTAGCGATTGAGTTTATGGATAAAGGCTGGGACGTGAAACATATGGTCAAACTCATTGTGACCAGCGGCACGTACCGGCAAACTTCCGTGACCACCACCGCCGTAATGGAAACTGATCCGTACAACTTTTGGCTCGCCCGCCAAGGGCGCTGGCGACTTGAGGCTGAGATGGTGCGCGACAACGCGCTGGCCGTCAGCGGTTTGCTAGTGAAAACCATCGGTGGCCCCAGCGTGAAGCCGTATCAACCCGCCGGCTATTGGGCGCACCTGAATTTTCCCAAGCGCAGTTGGAAAGCCGACGTCGGCGATGCGCTGTATCGGCGCGGGATGTACACTTATTTGTGCCGCACATTTATGCACCCTAGCCTTGCTGCCTTCGACGCCCCAAGTCGTGAGGAATGCACCGTCGAACGCGTCCGCTCCAACACCCCGCAACAGGCTCTCGTATTATTAAACGACCCTACATACGTTGAAACTGCGCGCATCTTTGCCGAACGAATCCTGCATGAATCCAGCAAAGACACCCAAGCCCGCATCACCTTTGCCTATCAACAAGCGTTGCACCGGAATCCGAATGCGAAGGAGTTAGAATTGCTTACCGCCCTCGCTGCAAAACATTTGAAGCAATACGAAACCGATGCTCCCGCCGCAGCCGCCGTACTGAAAGTCGGGGCCAAACCCGCCGACACAAAACTAGACAAAGCCGAACTCGCCGCATGGACGTCAATTGCGCGGGTGGTTTTAAACCTTCACGAAAACATTACACGGAACTGACATGAACAATATTCAACTTTTCAATACTGACGTCAGCCGCCGCGCCTTTCTGGGCCGCGCGGGCTTGGGCACTATGGGGCTTGCGTCGTTATTGCAGGCAGCTGACCGTCCACAGATTGACAAATGGCCAGGCGTCCTCGCGCAGTTGCATCACAAACCGAAAATTAAGCGGGTGATTCATCTTTGTATGGCGGGTGGGGCGAGTCATTTGGAGACACTCGATTACAAGCCGAAGCTGCGGGAGATGCACGGTAAGCCGATGCCCAAGAGCATCACGGAGGGGCAGCCGATTGCACAGTTGCAGGGCAAACGCAACAACCTCACGTGCCTCGGGCCGCAGCATGATTTTGAGAAGTTCGGAAAATCAGGGCAGCACATTTGCAAGCTCTTCCCGCACATCGGCAGTGTGGCGGATGACCTCGCAATTATTCGCTCGATGACGACGGACGCCATTAATCACGATCCCGCGCACACGTTGATGAATACGGGCACGACTATTTCCGGCCGGCCGAGCATGGGGTCGTGGATGCTTTATGGGCTGGGCTCGGAGACGGAAAATCTGCCGGGCTATTGTGTGCTCATCTCGCGCGGAGGCGGGCAGGATCAGCCGGTGGCCGCGCGCCAGTGGCATGCGGGATTTTTGCCGAGCCGTTTTCAGGGTGTGCAGTTGCGCGGGAAGGGGAATCCGGTGCTGTACGTGAAACGCCCCGACGGCGTGGATGTCAATCGCCAACGCGATGTTGTGGATGCGGTACAGCAGCTCAATCAATTGCAGGACGCGGAGGTGAACGATCCGGAAATCACCACGCGCATTTCACAATACGAGATGGCGTTCCGAATGCAAATGAGCGTGCCGGAATTGGTGGATATTTCCAAGGAACCGAAGCAGGTGCTCGACCTTTACGGCGCCAAGCCGGGCGATGGATCCTTCGCCAGCAACTGTTTGCTCGCGCGCCGTTTGGCCGAGCGCGGCGTGCGGTTCATTCAACTTTACCATCGCGGCTGGGATCATCACGGCAACATCAAAGGCGCGATGCAAACCTCCGCGAAGCTTGTGGATCAAGGTTGCGCCGCGCTCATCAAGGACCTGAAGCGCACTGGTTTGTGGGACGACACACTTATTTTATGGGGCGGCGAATTTGGTCGCACACCGATGGCCCAAGGCAGCGGCCGCGATCATCACATCAAAGGCTTCAGCTCATGGTTCGCCGGCGGCGGCATCAAAGGCGGAACCAGCTACGGCGCCACGGACGACTTCGGCTACAACGCCGTGAAAGACATTGTACACGTCAACGATCTCCACGCCACCATCCTGCACCTGATGGGCATCGACCACGAGAAGTTGACCTACCAATTCCAAGGCCGCGACTTCCGGCTCACCGATGTGCACGGGAAAGTGTTGAAGCCAATTTTGGCTTGAATGCAGACAATCACTGACATCAACCGGCGCGCATTCATTGGTCGTTCGGGTTTGGGTCTTGGCGCGGTGGCGCTATCTTCACTGTCGGCGCTCGGGGCAGGCCGCGATTTGGAACGGTGGCCCGGCGTGGTGCGGCCGTTGCATCATGCGGCGAAGGTGAAGCGCGTCATTTATCTTTATATGTCCGGTGGGCCTTCGCATTTGGAGACGTTTGATGCAAACAAGCCGGAGCTGGTGAAGATGAATGGCCAGCCGATGCCGGCAGAGTTTACGAAAGGGCAATCGATCGCGCAGTTGCAGAACAGCCGGCTCACGTGTTTGCGCCCGCAGTTTCCTTTCAAAAAATACGGGCAAAGCGGCACGGAAATGACGTCGCTCTTTCCGCATCTTGCGAAGCACGTGGATGAGTTGGCGGTCATCCGATCGATGCACACTGACGCCATCAACCACGATCCCGCCAACACCTTGATGAACACCGGCACCACCATCAGCGGCCGGCCGAGCATGGGGTCGTGGATCCAATACGGGCTCGGCAGCGAGGCGGAGGATTTGCCGGGATTCGTGGTGCTTAGCTCGCATGCCGGGCGGAGTCCACAGCCGATTTCCACGCGCATGTGGCATAGTGGATTTTTGCCGAGCCAGTTTCAGGGCATCCAACTGCGGTCCACCGGCGATCCCGTGATGTACGTCCGTCGCCCCGGTGGCGTGGATGCCGGCCGCCAGCGCGATGTGGTCAATGCCGTGCAGCAGCTCAACGATTTGCAGTCGGGCACCACGCACGATCCCGAAATCACCACGCGCATCGCGCAGTACGAGATGGCGTTCAAAATGCAAACCAGCGTGCCCGATTTGATGGATGTTTCCAAGGAACCGAAAGAGGTGCTGGGCCTCTACGGCTGCAAGCCCGGCGACGGCTCCTTCGGCAGCAACTGCTTGCTCGCACGCCGCTTGGCCGAGCGTGGTGTGCGGTTCATCCAGCTTTATCATCGCGGCTGGGATCACCACAACGGCATTGTCAACTTCATGAAAAACCACTGCTGCCCGTCGGTGGATCAGGCCATTGCCGGACTCATCACCGACCTCAAGCGGCGCGGACTGTTCAAGGACACTCTCATCGTATGGGGCGGCGAATTCGGCCGCACGCCAATGGCGCAAACCAGCAAGGGCGCAACTGGCCGCGATCATCACATGAAAGGCTTCAGTCTCTGGCTCGCCGGTGGCGGGATCAAAGGCGGGGTCACCCACGGCACCACTGATGCTCTCGGCTATAACGCTGAGCAAAGCCGCACCCACGTCAATGACCTCCACGCAACGTTGCTGCATCTACTCGGCATCGACCACACCCG
>JAPKEI010000205.1 GCA_028872685.1 Verrucomicrobiota bacterium
CGTGGGAGGGCATCCCCGTTGGCGGCATGGGCGACTTTAGCGCGTTCAGTTTTTACCCCACCAAAAACCTCGGCGCACTGGGCGACGCCGGCCTGCTCACCACCAGCAACGACGCCCTCGCCGACCGCGCCCGCCTCCTGCGCGGTCACGGTGCAAAGCCCAAGTATCACCACGAAGCCATCGGCGGCAATTTCCGGCTCGATGAACTCCAAGCCGCGCTGCTCCGTGTGAAGCAAACTCAGCTCGACGAATGGATCGCCCTACGCACCGGCAATGCCGCGCAATACCAATCGCTCCTCGCCGGCACGCCCGGCCTCATCCTCCCCGCTGCCGCGCCCGGCCATTCGTGGAATCAATTCACCGTGCGTCTCCCCAACCGCGAGCGCCGCGACGCCCTAGCCGCCCATCTGCGCGCCGCCGGAATCGGCAACGAAATTTATTATCCCGAACCTCTCCACCAACAACCCTGCTTCGCCCATCTCCCAACCGCCGCCTGCCCTGTCGCCGAGCAACTCGCCGATCAAGTTCTCAGTCTCCCCGTCTTCCCAGAAATGACCGAAGCCCAAGTCGCCGAAGTCGTCCAATCCGTCAGCGCATTTTGCGCTTAAGCACGCCTCCGGCGCGGTAAATTCGTTGGAATTTTTGAAGCGCTCTATTCGGACGAAGTCGGATTGTACTCCGGAAGCAACTCACACAGCCACGCACGCGCAGCGGCATCATCCAAATCACCGCCCCGTTGCAGAGCGGTTTCCAGTGCTTGCCAATCCGTTGCGGTCAAGGCCGCGCCGGTGATGCGTTGGATTTTCGGATGATCGGTGTCGGTCAATTGTTCATCGGCCGTGTGAAGTTCTTCGTGCAGTTTTTCGCCCGGGCGAAGGCCTATGAATTCGATGGCGATGTCCGTTCCCGGTTCACGACCGGTGAGTCGGATCATATCCTCCGCTAATTCCGCAATGCGCACGGGTTCGCCCATATCCAAAATAAACCGGTCGCCACCCGCGCCCATCGCCGCGCTGCGTAGCACTAAGCCGGCGGCTTCGGGAATGCTCATAAAAAACCGCGTCACTGCCGCATCGGTCACCGTCACCGGCCCGCCCAGTTCGATTTGTTTTTGGAAAATTGGAACCACGCTGCCGGATGAGCCGAGCACATTTCCAAACCGCACCGAAATAAACCGCGTGCCACCGGTCTCCAACGCGTGCCCTTGCAGCACCCGTTCAGCCAATGCCTTGGTGGCACCCATCACGCAGGAAGGCATCACGGCTTTGTCGGTGGAAATCAAAATAAACCGCCCCACGCCGTGTTTCGCCACCTCGGCAGCGAGTCGATGCGTGGCCAGCACGTTGTTGCGAATAGCCACCGCCGGTTGGCGTTCCATCAGCGACACGTGCTTGAAGGCAGCAGCGTGAAAAATCACATCAGGCGAATGGCGTTCCAACGCGGCGGCCATAGCGGGTGTGTCCTGCACGTCGATCAACTCAGGAATGGCTTTGATAGCGCTTCCGATTTCTGAGTAGATTTCAAATAACTGAAATTCCGAACGCTCCACCAAAACCAATTTGATCGGCCCAAGCTGGGCGAGTTGGCGGCACAACTCCGAGCCAATGCTGCCGCCCGCGCCGGTGACGAGCACGGTTTTGCCCTCCAAAAATTCCCGCACCGTTTCCGTGCCGAGATCCACCGACTCGCGCCCGAGCACATCGGCAATCTCCACCGGCCGCAATGCCGTGACCATATCACCCACCGCCAGCTGGCTCATCGAGGGAACCGTCCGACAACGCAAACCCAATTCATCCAGCAACGCCACAACTTCACGCACCCGCGCGCTCGGCGCGGATGGCATCGCGATAATTACTTCGTCCACCCCCAACACATTGCCCCCATTGCTTTCACGTAAATTTTCCGCCGCGCCCACCACCGGCACCCCATGAATTTGCGTACCGTGTTTGCGTTTAGCATCATCGAAAAAAACAACCGGTTGTAGTGTGGCTTTGGTTTGCAATTCCCGCGCCAGCGCCGCGCCCACTTCGCCCGCACCCACAATCGCCACGCGCATGCCCCCTTGCTGCACGCCACTGCTTCCTATCCCCTGCCGCACCAACCGGAAGCCCAATCTACACGCCGCCAACCCAAGAAAACTCAAAATGCCATCGAGTACAATCACCCCACGTGACATTTCGCCCACCGCATCCACCGCGTACCATTGGCCAAAAAGCCCGAGTGTCACTACGCCCAACGCCAAGCCAAGCCGTTTCAAATCCGGCAAACTAAAGAAGCTAAGCAAACTGGAAAATTGTCCGGCCACCGCGAGCGCCAGCAGTTTCGATGCCCACACCCACACCCAAATTTCGATGACGTGTCGTTGGTGATTCAGCGGTACAGCGAAATCAAACCGCAAACCGTACGCAACCCAAGTAGCTGCTGACAGCACCGCGAGGTACAGCACTAGCAACACCGCAAACCGCTGGCCGCGTGACAAATTGAGCGGTTTCAATAGGGACATTATTTTCTGCCCTCCGTGCGCTCATCTTGGCTTCGCCGGAAGACCGTTTCAGCGTAAGCAAAAAACCCGCCCCACACCAGCCCGGCCGCCAGCCACAAAAATTCTACCCGCCAACCCACTCTAATTTGCCAGCACGCCAACGCGATGACAACAAGTTGCAACACCCACACCCAGCTGGTGGTACGCGCGTGGCTCCAGCCCGCGCGCACGAGGCGTTGGTAAAAATGCTCGCGATGTGCGTGCGATAATTTTTCCCCACGACACAGGCGTCGAATAACTGTCAACGATCCTTCAAGGTAAAAATAAAACGGCAGCACTGCCAAGGTCTTGTACAATGCAGAATCAGTCATCGTCACCGCCATCCACATCAATAACACGCCGCACGAAAACCCCAATGGCACACTGCCCACGTCGCCCAAAAATATCCGCGGGCGCGGAAAGTTGAATGGCAAAAAACCTGCCATCGCGCCCGCCAGCACCAGCGCGATCAACAGCGGCGTGACATCGCCCCCCACACCAAAAAGCAACGCCGCGCCCAAGGGCAGTAGCACAAGCTGACCAGTCACAAGCCCGTTGATGCCGTCCATAAAATTTACAAAATTCATAAACGCGACCAGCGCAAACACCGAAAACAAAATCAACTCTACCGGCGCAGCGCGACCAGTGATGGCCAGCACCACGCCCACCGCCACCAGCGTTTGGATGCAAATCCGCACCGCCACCGGCACGCCGTGCCGATCGTCGCGCCACGAAACAAAACCGAGTAATGCCAATCCGCCCAGCCACGCTTGCGCGAGCAATCGATCCACCGGCCACACCCACGCTGCCACCGCGCCCGCCACTAACAGCACCGCCGCCAAGCCGCCACCGCGCAGCGTGGGCTCGGTGTGGCTGGAGCGGTAATTCGGCCGATCCCAGCATTTCCAACGCCGCAGTAGCGCGCTCACCGGATGACATAGCACCCAGCCCAAAGCCGCCGCGCCCAAGAAAAAAGCCACCCACATCACGGCCTGCCCTCCACATAAAGATTCCACCAACGCGGATTCACCACCGAGTCGGCAAATTTTTCTTCCACGCGCTTGTGCAAACCCTCCGCCAAGCGTCCGCGCAAATCATCATCCTGCAGCACCGTTTGAATCGCCTCCGCCAAAGCCCTTGCATCACGCGGCGCGCAGAGCACGCCCGACTCGCCATCCACCACCACTTCACGGCAGCCGGGCACATCCGTGGCCACTACAGCCCGCCGCGCCAAACCCGCCTCCAACAACACCCGCGGCAAGCCTTCGCGATAGGTCGGCAACACCAACAAATGACTCGCCGCGATTTGTTCGAGCACATCATCCCGTCGCCCGAGCCATTTGCAGCCCTCCGCATTTCCAAATGTCTCCGCCTCGGTGCGTGTAAAACTTTTCGGATTCCCCGCATCCACATCGCCGCACAACGCCAGCTCCACTGCCATCCCTCGCGCGCGTAATGCCGCGTGCGCTTCCATGAGTTCCGCCACGCCTTTATCTTTCAATAAACGGCCCACAAAAATCATCCGCCACGGCGGGCCATTGGAATCGGGCGAAGTTTTCGCAAGCGCGGTGTCGATGCTGCCGGGTAAACACGCGAGTTGGTTTTCCGCAAGAACCGCGTGATCACGCCACCAATTGAGGTCATCGTGATTTTGAAAAACTGTCGTCGCATCCGGAGCACGGAAAGCCCGGCGCAAGCACCAATCCACCCCGCCGCGCAGCAACCTCAATTTCATCGAGAGCGCCTCGTCAGAATACAAACTGCCCATCCCAATCACGTGATTCACTACGCGCGGCCGCTCGCGCACTCCACGCATTGCCAGCCAACCGAACAAAACGCACCGAAGGGAAATACAATGCAGCACATCCGCGCGAAACGCCTGCACCCCTTCGCGCACGGCCTTCGCAGCGGCCAGTGTTTCGCTGGCGGAAATTTTGTCGCGCGATAGCTTCATCGGAAACACGACCAGGCCCGCCGCTTCCAAATCTGCCACCGCATCGCCGGGCGGACAAATCACGCCCACCGTCGCGCCCTGTGCCACCAACCATTTGGCCAAAGATAGGCGATGGGCCCGAAAGGCCCAATCTGCTGCCGACACAAATAAAATGCGCGGATTTAGTTTTCGTGTTCCCTCAGCCACAACTCCAGCACTAGCAGCGTGTATTTCAACATCGGCATATTGCGGTCACCCGCCAAGCGATCGGCGAGCAAGTCCTGCAAAAACCGGCGGCTCACAAACTGCTCCGAGCGCGCCCCCGGCGCAAGCGAATCGTGCAGCAACTCCCGCCAATCCTTCGCCAGCCAACGCGCCACCGGCACCTCAAACCCGCGCTTGGGGGCGGCCATTACGGCAGCCGGCAATTCGTCCGCATACGCATTGCGCAAAAAAGATTTGGTTTGTCCGCCGCGCAATAATTCCGCATCTGAAATACCTGCAGCGAATGCGGCCAACTCCTGATCCAGCAACGGTGAACGCGCCTCCAGCGAATGTGCCATCGTCGCCATATCCATTTTCACCAGTAAATCGCTAAGCAAATTGATGCGACAATCGAGGTGCATTTGCTGCCGTAACGGCGAGAGTCCCGGATCCATTTGGGCCGCCACCCATTCCTCCGTGGACCGCATCGCGCCGCCTCGCCAATGGCGTTGCTTGTCCGTTTCCAAAAGTAAATCATTTGACCATTCCAAATAACGCCGACCCGCAGCTGAACCCGCACCGCGCGCGAAGCGTCGTAAAAACCCCATGCGCGAACGCCGTCCGCCCGCGGGAAGTGCCGCCACAGCCTTCCACAAAAAACGCGGCACACATCCCAC
>JAPKEI010000206.1 GCA_028872685.1 Verrucomicrobiota bacterium
GGTTCATGTTGCAGTTCCTTGAGGTCATCCTCGCTGTTGAGAAGCGTTTCGCGAAAGGCTTTCTCGGCGGCGTCACCGGCGCGCAGGGTGACGACTGAAAAGCTGAGCTTCAAATCTTCTGGCCGAATGGATAAGTATCCGGATTGAATGTCCTGCGTTTTCACCTCGGGCAGCTTCAATTTTTTGGCCATGATTTGGAGGCGCGTTTCCAAAAGCTGCCGCGCGGCGGTGTCTTTGGTTTTATCACCGCATTCCACGAGCACCCACACGGCGCTGTCGCCGGCCTCGAGTTGGGCGGCCACCTTTTTGCGCGCGGGCGATTGCAGCGCGTTGCTAACCAAATCCGCCGTGAAATCACACGACCACATAGGCGTCAGCTTCATTGTGCTGGCCGGATAAAAAAACACGAGACGCGGGCCGGTTGAATCCTTGGGTTTGTTTTCCTTCCACCATTTCACCCAGCGCGGATCGGGCGAGGCGGTGAGATCCACCGAATGAATGCGCATGTTGGGGACAGTGGTGTTTTCGGTTTCCGTCGGTTGAATCGATTTCAGCAAGGCCTCCTGTGCGGCGGTCAAGGGTTCCTCATGAAACAGCGCCACTTCAAACTGATCCGGCGGCCACTGCTCGAGCGCAAACCGAAACACCGGCACGGTGCACGCCCAACTCATGCCGACGCCTCCCAACAGGAGCGCCACGACAAGCCGGATTTTTATGCGACGGTTCATGGACAAAACGATACGCGCGCGCCGAATGCGTGACAAGCCTCATGTACCCCGCATACACTTTCGGCCGGCGTGACGTGTCCGGAATTCAGTGATTCCGGTAAGGCAGCTATTTGAATAGAAAGACGCACCTGAGAGTCTAGAAGCGCACATAAAATGCCAAATCTTAACAACATTTTTGCTGCAGTAATTCTGTTGATGACTGGATGGTGCTGGAACCTGCAAGCGGCGGATGGCAGTGCTGCGCTAGCGTTGTTTCAGCAAAGCTGCATCAAGTGCCACGGCAAAGATGGCAAGGTGAAGGGGGAACTGAATTTGCTGAACATCAAAACGGCGGCGCAGCTCTCGGAGGATTTGGAGCGGTTGCAGACGATTCTTGAAGTGCTGGACACAAGCGAGATGCCGCCGGAAAAGGAGCCGCCCCTCAAGCCCGAAACGCGCGCGGCGGCGGTGGCCGACCTTCAAAAACTCTTGCGCGCCGCCACGGCCGAGGCAGGCTTAGCTCCGACGCCCATTCGCCGCATAAATCGGCTACAGTATAACAACGCGGTGCAGGATTTGCTCGGGCTGAAGGTTTCTGTTTTTCCGTTGCCGGAAAAAATGATGCGCGATCGCTCGGGTTATTTTGCCAAAGCACTGGGGCCGCAGAAAAAAATGCCGGACAGTGTCACGGTGAGCAGTCGGCCGCTGGGCAAGTCTGGCCTCATCGAGCCGCGGCTGGCGGGGGTGGGGCCGTTCCCGCAGGACCCGCGCGCGGAGCATGGATTCGATAACCGCGGCGATCACCTTTCGTTGTCGCCGTTTTTACTGGAGGCATTTTTTAAGCTCAGTCGGCGCATTGTGCAGAGCCCGAATTTCGACGGGCGCACGGTGGGGATTTGGAAGGAGTTTTTTGTTGCGCCCCCTACAGCGCCGGCGGGTGATGTGAAGGATGCGGTGCGCGCGCGGCTGCGCAAATTCATGACCCGCGCATTTCGCCGTCCTGTGCCGGAGGCGTTGCTCAATCGCTACACGCAACATGTGCATCGGCAAATCGATTCGGGTATGGGTTTCACTGAAGCAATGAAGGAAGCCGCCTCGGCGGTGTTATCCTCGCCAAGGTTTTTGTATCTGTACAACCGGCCGATGGCTGCGGGCAAAACAGAGACGCTGGACAACTACGACCTCGCCTCACGTTTGTCTTTCTTTTTGTGGGGAAGCATTCCGGATGACACATTGCTGGAGCTTGCGGGCAGCGGCGAACTGGCCAAGTCGGCAGTTCGCGCGGCGCAGGTGAACCGCATGCTTGCCAGCCCGAAGCTCAAGCGCTTTTGCGACAGCTTCCCGTCGCAATGGCTGCAGCTCGATCGCATTGTGTCTGCCGTGCCGGATGAAATAAAGTACAAGGATTTCTTTTACGCCGCGCCCAACTATCGCACCACGATGGACATGATGATGGAGCCGCTGCTGCTGTTTGAAACAGTGCTCATTGAGAACCGGTCAATTCTTGATTTCATTGATTCAAGCTATACTTACCGCTCAGGTCGTTTGCGCAAATGGTATGGCGACGAGCCAGTGGGGAAAATCACCGGGCCGGTCACCCTGCAGTTCACACGCCAACCCGTAACCGATCGCCGGCAGGGCGGAGTGATTACCACCGGGGCAGTCATGACGATGACCTCCGGCCCGGACGAGACCAAACCGATCACGCGTGGCGCGTGGATTGCCGGGGTGATTTTCAACGCGCCACCCGAACCACCACCCGCCGATGTGCCCCCGTTGGAGAAACCGAAAGCGACAGACAAAAAACTGACGATGCGCGAACGCTTTGCCGCGCACCGCGAACGTGCCGATTGTGCCGGCTGTCACGCCAAGCTCGATCCGCTCGGGTTTGCACTGGAGAACTTTGACCCCGTCGGCCGCTGGCGCGATGGCTACGAAAACGGCCGCGAGGTGGATGCCTCGGGCGTGCTCTTCCGTAAACATAAATTCACCAACGTGGTGGAATTCAAAGACGCCATCCTCGCCGAGAAAGACCGCTTCACTCGCGCCTTTGCCGGCCATTTGCTTTCGTACGCGCTGGGCCGCGGCCTCACGCCGACCGATGCGCCCGCGCTGGATCGTATCACCGCGAAGGCCATCGCCGATGGCTACCGCCTGCAAACGCTCATTCACGAGGTGGTACAAAGCGCGCCATTTGTTAACCAGCCTCGGCAAAAAACAGCCTCGGCAAATCCGCCTAAAAACAGTATCAAAACAACACGATGACGCACACTTCGAGACGCGCTTTTTTACGGGGACTGGGCGGGGCTGCCCTGAGCCTGCCGTGGCTGGAAAGTCTTGGGCTGGCCGCGGCCAATAAGGCACCGGCCAAGCGCGCGGCATTTTTTTATGTGCCCATTGGGGTGGTGCGGCGCGGTTTCTTCCCGGGTGAGGCAAACGGCCCGATTCCCAAATTTACTTCAAATCGGCAAGCGCTTGGCAATGGTGCGCGCATTCCCGTAGGCGTTCATCCGCTTAAGCTCACGCCCACGCTGCAGCCGCTGGCGAAGGTAAAGGATAAGGTGACACTGGTTACCGGACTGGACCGTACCTTTCAGCCCGGCACTGATGTCCACGCCCAGTGCGCCTCGTGTTTCCTCACCAGCGCCGGCTCGTTTACGGTGAAGCAATCGCCGTACCCGCAGGCCCGCACGCTGGATCACATCCTCGGCGAACAGCTCGGCGCGAACACGCCCTTCCGCACGCTGGAATTTAGCAGCAACAGCCACAAGGATAATAAAGAGTCCATCCATTTCGATAACGTCTCGTGGTACGGCACCGGTCACGTGGCGCCGAGCATGCGCGACCCGCGCAAGGCGTATCGGCGGTTGTTTGGCACGCACGAGTTACAGGCGTATCGGAACATCACCGACCTCGTTTTGGAAGACGCGCGCTCACTCAAACGACAGCTCGGCCACGCGGATCAGCAAAAGTTCACCGAATATTTCGACTCCATTCGTTCCATCGAAAAACAGGTCGACCGCCTTGAGCAAATGAAAAGCGAGCTGAACAAAGTAAAGCTCGCCGAACCGGCCGAGGCTCATTTGCCGCGCGGCGAATACATCCGTGTGATGGGCGATCTCATGGTCGTTGCCCTGCAAACCGGCCTGACCAATGTGGCCACTTTCATGATTGGCCCCGAGCGCTGGGATACGCCCTACCTGTACGAGAGCCTGTTTGATAAGCCGCGCAGTCATCACGGCATGTCGCATAATCAAGGTAAGTTTATTAATGATCTGGAAAAGGTGGATCAATTCCACATGGCGCAGTTTGCCTATCTCGTTGAGAAGATGGACAGGATTGGGGAGGCCAATGGCACCTCGCTTTTGGATAATACCATCTTCACCTACGGCTCCGGTCTGGGTGATGGCGCCACCCACCAGTATAGCGCACTACCTATTATTGTAGCGGGCTCAGGCGGCGGGAAGGTCCTCAACGGCAAACACGTGAACCTATCAGCAACCTCAGGCCCGACTCCCAAAGAGAAAGGCAAATATGTGAATCCCAATCAGGGTTTACCCTTGGCCAATCTCTGGTTTACCCAGATGCAAGCCTTGGGCTTGAAGGCAGACCGTTATGCTGACAGCACCGGCTTGGTAAAACAGTTGCTGGTTTAACGAGATTGAGAAGCAACGACCCCTCACTACTCCTTTCGTTTTTTGTCGTTATTCTAAAAGTCAGCCACATAGAGAAAATGAGAAGGGCCCTTGGCACCTGCGTGCGCCTTGGCGCGAACTGCTTCCACCTTTAGTCCGGCTCGTTCCAAACGCTTCTCAAATCCGTGATCAGGCCCAGCCGACCAAACTACCAGCCGTCCACTGTTCTTCAATGCCCTGCAGATGGATCGAATCCCGTTTTTGGAGTAGAGGGATGCATTGGTCTCACACACCATGGCATTGGGCCCATTATCAACGTCCAGCAAGATTGCGTCATAGGTATTGGGCTTGGCCTCCTGAATCAGCCGGATCACATCCACCGTTAAAATCTCCACCTGTGAATGATCGAGGAGCGAACCATTTAGTTTTTTCAAGTAGGTTCGATTCCATTCGATAACTTCCGGGATCATTTCGGCCACCTCAATGATAGTTTTATCCCCAACCGATTCCAGTACGCCCTTGAGGGTATACCCAAGCCCAAGCCCCCCGATCAAGACACGTCCGACCAACTTATTGCCCAATCGGGAAACACCCAAGCTACCAAGCAGCAGCTCTGATTCATTGACACGCGAATGCATCAACTCCTTGCCATCCAGAGAGATCGAATAGGAGCCGTCGTGCTCGACGAGAGATAATATTCCACCTGTGAATGTTGACTCAGCCAGTTTGACACGTGGTTTCATAGATGGATAACTTTGGAATTAATTTTCGAACCGCCATGCCTCCCAAGGAGTGAACTGGAGGGAGCGAGGGTTGATACAAACCGCAGAATTACCCGCAGGCGCAGGGGTTTCCCTTGGTGCACTCGCACGGATCACACGTGCAATTTTCACACTCACAATCAGGATTACTGCACTTGGTTGGTTCTTCGCTCATGCGAGGTACAGTGTATGCCCTCCGCTATGCATTCTCAAG
>JAPKEI010000207.1 GCA_028872685.1 Verrucomicrobiota bacterium
ATACGCGCAAGCTCCAACGTGGCGATTTGTTTGTGGCATTGCGCGGTGAAAATTTTGATGGCAACCAATTCGCCGCCGTCGCCATCGCGACTGGAGCGGTGGCGGCGGTTGTGGATTCGCCCTGCGATGCGCCTGTTATTTTAGTGGAAGACACCCGCCTCGCGTTCGGCCATCTGGCGGCCGCCCATCGCGCGGAAATGGACGCCACGATTTTTGGCATCGCCGGTTCCAACGGCAAAACGTCTACCAAAGAAATGCTCGCCGCAATACTGCGTGCACAGATGGAAACGCTCCACAGCGAGGCTAGTTTTAATAACGACGTCGGCGTTCCTTCTACGCTGATGTCCATCGAGCTGCGCCATCGCGCAGTAGTGCTGGAGTTGGGCACCAATCATCCGGGCGAACTGGCACCTCTCGTCAAAATGGCCGCGCCGCAATTCGGACTTCTCACCGGGATTGGCCGCGAACACTTGGAATTTTTTGGCAATCTTGAAGGCGTCGCGCGTGAGGAGGGCGTGCTCGGCGAATTATTGCCCGCCGGTGGAAAACTTTTTCTGTATGGTGACGACGATTGGAGTCAATCAATGGCTGAACGTAGCAACGCGCCGGTGATCACTGTGGGTTTCGGCGAAGCCAACGACTGGCGCGCGGACAATGTACAAGTTACCGAAAATGGCACACATTTTGTTGTACGCGCGCCAACGGAGGAATGGAACGGCGAATACACCACGCCGCTGCTCGGTCGCCACCAAGCGGCCAACGCCACGCTTGGCATCGCGGCGGCGGCGGGATTGGGTGTCAATCGCGAGACCATCGCGCGCGGTTTGGCTGAATGTCCCACGCCGGCAATGCGTTTGCAGTTGAGAGAAAAAAACGGCGTACGCTGGCTAAACGATGCCTACAACGCCAATGCTGATTCCGTTGTGGCAGCGCTGGAAACGCTGGCCAGTTTGGAGGTTAAAGGAAAACGATACGCCGTGCTGGGTGATATGGCTGAGTTAGGCGAACACGCTGAACCGGCACATCGCGAAGCCGGCGAGCGAGCGGCATCGAGGGTGGATGGTTTGATCGCTGTGGGCGCGAACGCAGCGATCACAGCTGGTGCCGCGCGAGATGCGGGTTTGGTAAAAGCCGAAGCCGTGCCGGATGCCGAAGCGGCTGCTTGCGTTTTGCGCAAATGGCTGCAGTCGGATGATGCAGTGTTGTTGAAAGCGTCGCGTGCGGCGCGATTGGAGCAATTGGAAGATTTGATTTAAGGGAGGATGTTTTATTATTTAAGTCAATTACCGGAATGGCTGATGGCAAACGGGCACGCTCAATGGGGCGACTGGCTCTCGCCGCTGCGTGTGTTCCAGTACATTACCTTTCGCGGTGCGGGCGCGGCGGTGACGGCGTTGGTGTTGTGCTGGCTGTTGGGGCCGATGGTCATCCGCTGGCTCAAGCGCATCGGCGTGCGGCAGGAATATCAAGACCGCGCGCGCAAGGATGGCAAGATGACTGATGGCGTTTCCAAACGCGGCGTGCCGACTATGGGCGGATTGCTCATCGTGGGAGTTATCGATCTCTCGGCGCTATTGTGGGCGCAATGGAATCCGCTCGTCACCCTCACTTTGCTTTCAATGTTGGTGTTGTGTCTGCTGGGTTTTTATGATGACTACTCAAAAATCACCCGCCAAAACAGTGACGGACTCACAGAAAAAGTGAAGCTCGTCGTGCAGTTTGTGCTCAGCGCAACCATTGCCGTTTACCTTTGGCGTTTGGAAGAAACGCGGCAGCTCATCACTGATGTGATGGTGCCCTTCCTCAAAGACCCGATTCTGTCTGGCCCGTCGGCCACGATGGTGATTTCGTGGGCTGCCGTTATGGGGGTGGTCATCACCGTGTGCGCCATCATGGGCAGCTCCAACGCGGTAAACTTCACAGATGGACTTGATGGCCTCGCGGTCGGTAGTGTGCTGATTGTGTCGATGGTATTTTATGTGTTTACTTACATAGCTGGAAACGCAGAATTGGCTCGGGAATTATACGTGCCCGCCGTGTCCGGTGCGGGCGAACTCTCGGTGGTATGTGCGGCCATGATGGGCGCTTGCCTCGGTTTCCTATGGTTTAATTGCTTCCCCGCGCGCGTGTTCATGGGCGATACCGGTTCATTGGCGCTGGGCGGTTCATTGGGCATCGTTGCGGTGCTTGTTCATCAACCTTGGGTGCTCGTCATCGCTGGTGGTATTTTTGTGCTCGAGGCGGCATCGGTCATTCTTCAGCGGAGTTGGTTCAAATGGACACGCATTAGAACCGGTGAAGGTCGCCGCATCTTTCTTATGGCGCCGCTGCACCATCATTTTGAGAAAAAGGGCTGGCACGAAAACCAAGTGGTCGTGCGGTTTTACATCATTGGTATTCTCTTCGCCGTGCTCGCGCTTGCTACGCTGAAACTGCGCTGACCCATGGATTGGGTAGCAAAAAAAGTATGCGTCATCGGCCTAGGCCGCAGTGGCGTGGCGGCGGCGGAGTTACTTCTGCAACATGGTGCAAGCGTAACTGCGGTGGACACCGCCGATTCGCCCGCGCTAAAACAAATCGCCAGTACGCTTACGGACAAAGGAGCAACTTGCCAAGTTGGCGCGAGTGAAATTTCCGAAGCATTTGACCTTGCCGTCATCAGCCCCGGTGTGCGGATGGACCTTCCTTTGATGGAAAGTCTTCGTGCACGTGGTGTGCCGATGTGGGGTGAGTTGGAACTGGGTTGGCAATTCACCGAATGCCCCGCCATCGCTATCACCGGCACCAATGGCAAAACCACCACCACCGAATTGGTTGCCTCACTGCTCGGCCAAGCCCAACGCCGCACGGTAGCCGCCGGAAACATCGGTACACCGCTCTGCGCTATGGCCGGCCAATCGCGGGAGTTGGACGCGGTCACACTCGAGGTTAGTTCGTTTCAACTCGAAACCATTGCTGAATTTCGGCCCGCCATCGGGGTGTTACTCAACCTCGCGTCCGACCATCTCGACCGCCACGGCTCGATGAAAAATTACATTCGCGCAAAGGCGCGTTTGTTTGAAAACCAAAAGTCCTTCGATTACGCCATCGTGCAACTTGAGGCATTGCGGGAATTGGACAAACTCAATCTAAACCCGCCCTCAAAAATTATAACTATCAGTGCCACAGATGCCACCGCCGATTTGTATATGGATCGCAGCTTGCTCGTGAGCCGGTTGCCTGACTGGGCCGGTCCCATTCTTGACCTTGACGATTGCTCGCTCGATGGCCTGCACAATGCCGAAAATCTTTTGGCCACAGTGGCCGTGGGGCATTGCCTTAAAATTTCTGTGGCCGAAATGAAAAGAGCACTTAGCGCCTGCCGGGCTGGGCCGCACCGGTGCGAAACCGTTGTCGAAATTAACGGCGTACGTTTTGTGAACGACTCCAAAGCCACCAACGTTCATGCCCTATGCAGTGCTCTGCGCGCTATGCCACCGGGTGTTTCGCCAAAAAATATCTGGCTCATTGCCGGCGGGCAGGGCAAAGGGCTAGATTTTCACGCCGCCGGACCGGAGATCGCCCGGCGAGTAAAAGGCGCCTTACTTCTGGGCGAGGCCAGGGAACAGATTCGGGCTGCTTGGGGCCTATTTTCCCCTTGCGAATTGGTGGCAAATTTGGTAGAAGCAGTGGCAGAAGCAAGGAGGAAAGCTGTTCCCGGAGATGTGGTTTTGCTGTCACCGGCTTGTGCCAGTTTTGATCAATTTGACAGCTATGAACATCGGGGTCGTGCATTTTGTCAGGCAGTGGCAGGGCAGGGCGCGGACACCCGAACCGGCGTTTGAACGCCGCAACCGCTCCGGGAAAAATCCGAATGGCGTGTGACTGTTCACACGCTGTCAACAAGTTTTTCACAATGGGTTTGGCGGGCCATCCTCCGTGCTGTTAACTAATGCCTCGCCTGCGGGCGTGGGAAACAAAGGAGGTGTCAACCCGATGTTCGGGTTTCCACTATAAAAAAGGAGAGTGTTAATATGAAGGAAACCAATCCAATCATTCCGCCGGGATTAAACTTTGAAGGCGCAAGCCGGGGGCGATCTAATATGCGAATGGCCGTTATCGTCGTAGTGCTGCTGCACGTGGCGCTATTCACCGGCATCCTGTTCAATGCCTGCAAGCAAAAGGAGGAAGGTGCTGAAGGCCCTAAATCTACCGCCGAGCAAATGGCAGAAATCGCCGGTCCCGCACCAAAGCCAAAAGACGAAATCCTGCCCGATCCTGTTCCCACCCCGCCGATTGGCAATGAAGGGTTCGGTGGCGGTCCTATTACTGCGCCACCCATGGGTAACGCTGGCTTAAATGGTGGACCTATTTCTGCGCCCCCGATAGGTGTCGGGTCAGTTCCGTCTCCGGTTCCTTCATCGGGTAACGTTGTGCCCGAACCTTTTCCCGCGCCCATTCCGCCGCCACCTGTTACTGGCACCTTGGAACATGTTGTGGCCAAGGGGGATTCGTTTTTTTCCATCGGCCGTAAGTACAATGTGGGGATGAACGCGGTGGCCAAGGCCAATCCGAATATTATTCCGACGCGTTTACGCATCGGTCAGAAAGTCATCATTCCTGCCGTGGCACCCAAGCCGGTGAATGCGTTACCCACGCTCGATGCGTCCAATACGTACACCGTGAAAAGCGGTGACACACTGGGTCACATCGCGCTCAAATATCGCACCAAGGTTGCCAACATAAAAACGGTAAACGGGTTGACTTCTGACTTCCTTAAGATCGGTCAAAAACTCACCGTGCCGGCCCGCGCCATAGCACCACCCGCACCGGTTCCAGCTACTGCACCTGCATTGTCTCCAACCACCGGCCTGCCAATCAGTGTGCCGGCACCGCCTACGGCGGTGGGGCCATCGAGCAGCAGCGTAGTGGCGCCTCCGCCCGCGGAGTAAGGGTGGCCAGCCGCCATGCGGTACGCCACCACCATTTTGGCTTTCTGCGTGGCCGGTCTGTTAGCGCTGGGCATGGTGATGCTCTATAGTGCCGGCATGGCCACGGGCGGCGCGCGTTATTTGATGATGCAGCTCGTGTGGGGCGGGCTTGGGTTGGCTGTTTGTTTCGCTGCCACTTCAATTGATTATCGGATTCTGCAACGTTTTGCGATGCCGCTCTTTATCGGGACGTTGGTGCTGCTGGTGCTGGTTTTGATTCCCGGCATCGGCATCAAACTCAATGGCGCGCGCCGGTGGTTTGACCTCGGGCCAATGAATTTTCAACCCTCTGAGCTGGCCAAAATTACCTTGCTCATCGCTATTGCCGC
>JAPKEI010000008.1 GCA_028872685.1 Verrucomicrobiota bacterium
ACCTCATCGACCCTTCTGTGACCGCGCACGCGCAGCCCGCCGGCATTCGTAAAGGTACGCTGTTTGTGGATGTGGATAGCAACGTGTGGCTTAGCGAAATTGTACGCTACCGTCGCCACGAAATTTTGCAACGGCTACAGCACGCCTTTGGCAAGGAATTCATCGCGCGTATTTCGTTTCGTGTCGGGTAGGGCGCGGCCTTCGGTCTGCCCTATTCTTCACGAATAAGCTTTTCGTACCCTTCGCGGAAAGTTGGAAACCGCAACTGCCACCCCGCAGCCTTCAGCTTTGCATTGCGTACGCGTTTGTTTGTGGCCACCCGCTTGCGGGAAACGGATTCGCCTTCAGGTGGCATCGGTTTGTCTAATCGCTTTGCGAGCCATTCAAAAAACACGCGCTGGGTCACCGGCTCATCATCAGCCACGTTGTAGATGCTCGGCGTCAAATCCATCGCGGCCAGGATGGCGCCCACCACGTCGTCACGATGAATCATATTTATCCAACGCGTGCCGCCCTTGGTGAGTACGGCTTCACCTTTCAAAAACTGGCGGAAAAGATAACCGCGTTGCGGGCCATAAATTCCCGCCACGCGGAGCACGGTGGCGGCTTGCGGCGCGTTCAAAAATAACTCTTCGGCTTCGGCGAGATTTTGCGCAGTGCCGCCTTTGGGGTTCGCAGGGCTTGTTTCGTCCACCCAATCGCCGTCAGTTTGCGGATACACGCTGGTGCTGCTGGTGAAGAGCACGCGTGCGGATGAATCGCCCAGCCAATCGAGTAAATTTTTTGCGCCATCAACAAACACCGCGCGATGCACCTCGGCATCACCGCGTGCGGAAGACGCGGTGTTAAGGACCCAATCGAAATCACGCGGTAACGCATCGAGAGCATTGGGCGCGGTGATGTCGATACGGTGCGGTGTGATGTTTTCGGCGGTGAAGTCCGTACGCCTTATGCCGTGAACTTCATGCCCCGCGTTGGCGAGTGCCTGTCCGAGGGGCAAGCCAACGTAACCGCAACCGATGATGAGGATTTTCATTCCCGGGGGCGGAGGATGGCTCGGGCGGGGGCACCGTCGCTACCAACAAGCTTGAGAGGGAGGCAGGCAAGATCGTATTCACCGGGGGTGATGGCGGCGAGGTTTAGGCCTTCGATGATCCAAACTTCCGCGCCGAGGAGTTCGACGTGGGTTTCCACACCGTCTTTTTTGTAGCCGCCGACGCTGAGGTAGTCGACGCCCACGGTCATTACCCCGCACGCGGTGAGATGGCGCGCGGCGTCTTGGGCGATGTAAATGAAGTCTTCATCAAAGTCATCGGTTTGCCAACTGCGGGCGGAGTTGCGGGTTTTGAATAGTATGCGTTCGTTGCGTTGGAGTTGGTGGGGTTCGAGTTCGGCGGCGGTGATGGCGGTTTCGTCGTGGATTTCAATGACGCGGCAGGGGCCGACGGTAGCGTCAATGGGCATCGTTTCCATTGTTTTGCCGTCGGCAATGAAATGGCGCGGGGCATCCATATGCGTGCCGGTGTGGGCGCTCATATCGAGGTGGGTGAGGTTGCAGGGACAGTCGTCGCCAAGGGTTTTGGCAAGGCGTGATTGGAACGCGGGGTCGCCGGGCCAATGGACCATTCCGTTTTTCAGGGGCACACTAATATCAATCCAGCTCATGGGCAGAGACTAAATGCAAATTGGTTTTCCCTCAACCCTCATCACTCAACCAAACTATTCCAACCCGCGTTCTTCCAGATCATCCTCATCAAAACCAAAGTAGTGGCCGAGTTCGTGGAGGTATGTGGTGCGGACTTCGTCGAGGTAAATGGCTTTGTCGTGCTCGGCGAATCGCCAGAGGTTTTCTAGGAAGAGAATTATTTGCGTGGGTTGTGGGTGGCTGCTGGGCGGATCGGCCATGGATTCGCCGAGGAACAGGCCGAGGGTGTCGGGCGCAATGCCATCGGTGACGTAACCGGCGTTGGGGGAGGGCTCAAGGATGACCGGCACGGACTCGGCGGCGGGGCGCAGTTCGTCGGGTAGGGCGTCGATGGCGATTTGCACTTCGGTCTGCGCGAGATCGAGCAGGCGGTCGAAGGTGGGGGTCATTGCTGCGGATTATTTTTTGCGCGAAGTTTTAAACTCGGCGAGGGCCCCTGGGTTTTGCTCAAAAAAATCGGTGAGGTCGGCGAGGGTTTGTAGAGTGTCGGGGCTGAGATGGTGCTCGATGCCTTCGATGTCGCGCGCTTGGGTTTCGTCGTCGAGGCCGAAGAGAGTGAAGAAATTGGCGAGCACGATGTGGCGGTCGCGGATGTGCAACGCCACGGCGCGGCCTGCATCGGTTAAGGTAATGGAGCGGTATTTTTCGTAGCGTAAGTAGCCTTCATCGGCGAGTTTCTGCACCATGCTGGTGACGCTCGGTTGGCCGACCTTCAGTGACTGTGCGATGTCGGCCACGTGCGCGGAGCCTTTGGCCTCGATAAGTTCGTGGATGCGCTCGAGATAATCTTCGGCGCTTTGGCTGGGTTTGCTGGGCTTGACAGGTTTGGCGGTCGAGGCGGGCACGGGCGGAAGGTTAAGGCACGCGGGTGGGGCTGGCAACGTGCATTTTGCTTGAGGAATTGGCCGGTCGGGTTTAGGTTAATTCAAAGGGACGGCAGTATCGTCCCGTAGCGATGGAGGCCACCCAATCAGCGGAAGACATCATTGACGCGTTGCGACGTGCCAAGGAAACGGGTGAGCCCTTGGGGCCGGAATTGCTTGATTTGCGTGGCGTGCGGTTTACTGATGCGGACCTCTCGGGACTGGATTTGACGGGCTGCAACTTTTCTGACTGCGAAATGAGCCGGTGCAATCTTTCCAACGCATGCTGTCCTAGCGCCAACTTCGATGGAGCTAAATTATATAAGGCGACCTTGGATGGTGCGGAATTTCTCGGCACCACATTTCGTGGGGCTAATCTCACCGAAAGCCAAGCCTTCAAGGCGGGGTTCGGCATGACCGATTTCACGGATGCGAATTGTTATCACGCAAAAATGGAGGACGCCACGTTTGTGGAGGCGCAAATTCGGAACGTGGATTTTCGTGCGGCCAATTTGTCCCGATGCCGGTTGTACGAAGCGGATCTCGAAGGCACGGACTTTGATCAGGCGGATTTAGGCGATGCTGATTTGCGGGAGACTAATATTCAAGGTGTGAACTTTCGAAACACCTCCCTCCGCGGATCGCAGCTCCGCGAGGTTCAAAATTACACAAAGGCCGATTGGATCGGCGCGGACATCCGCGATATTGACTTCGCCGGCGCGTACCTCGTGCGACAGCACATCATCGATGAAAATTTTCTGTATGAATACAAGCATCAGAGCAAGGTAACGCGATGCGTTTATCATGCATGGAAATGGACCAGCGACTGTGGGCGCAGCCTGACGCGGTGGGGGGTATTCCTAGCGCTAAACGTGCTGCTGTTTGCCTTCGTTTATTGGGGGCTTGACCAATGGGCCGCGCCGGCGGAAGGCGCGAGCCATTTGAAAAATATTGGTAATCTCGACGGCGGCTTCATTCGCTACCTCTATTATAGCGTCGTTACTTTCACTACGTTGGGTTACGGCGACGTGTCACCCACTTCAGCGATTGGGCAAATGGTTCTGATCGTGCACATTGCGTTCGGCTATTTGGGGCTGGGCGCGTTGTTGTCCATCCTCGCCACTAAATTTGCATCACGAGGGCATTGAGCGATGTTTTCTTTTTTCAAAAACAAAGATCCCCACGCGCGGCTGCACGATATTTTGGGCGACTATGAATTACCCAAGTTTCGCAAAACTATTTTCGAAGCATTGCACCGCCTGCGCGAGCCGAGCGCCTCTTCGGCGCACATCGCCGAGGTAATGGCGCTCGACCCCGACCTTACCTCGCGCGTGATGCGCACGGTAAACTCTACCGCGTATGCGCCGCGCACACCCATCAAGAGCCTCGACCACGCGGTGACCATGCTCGGCAAATCCGAGCTTGAGCGCATCGTGATGATGCTCGGCGCTAAAATGGCCGTGCCTAGCAACGTGCCCAGCTATTTGGATATGACTGCCTTCTGGCAACGTGCCGGCCGTCGTGCGGTAATTGCCCGTGAGTTGGCCGACATCACCGCGCCGCCTTTGGCCGGGCTTTGTTTCTCAGCGGGGTTTCTGGAAGACTTCAGCGTCCCGATTATCGCTGCCAGCAAAGGTCGTGAGTACGCCGAAATTTATAAAGCTTCCGTCGCAAGCGAAAAACCTTTGCATGAATTGGAAAAAGAAACTTTCGGTTGGGACCACGCCGAGCTGGGCGCGTTAGTGTGTAATGAGTGGGAAATGCCCGAGGACATTGGTGCCGCCATCAGCGCGCAAAACGACCCGGATAGCGAACTGCGGCCCGACCCGATTTTTTATGTGCACGACCTGGAAACACAGGATGATGAAATCTGGTGCGACCACTTCAAGCAACAGGTCCTTAGCCAACATGACGTGACTGAAGAAGCCCTCGACCGAATGCTTGATGGGGTCGAAACTAAGGCCAAAGATTTGGTGCGGCTGATCGCCTGAGCTCTCCGAAAGGTGATTAGCATCTGGGCCTTTAAAAAACAGACTCAAAACATTTTTTCATTTTTTTTGGGAAAAAGCTTGTGAAATGATTCACACACCCTATTTTGGCCCCGCTTTAAATTGTTTCCCCGCCTGTTTAGGGCGAAAAAAGCACCATTTTGATGCAAATGCAGAGGATTTTAGTCGCCCTGTTCCTGTTTCTCGCGATCCCTCTGGCTCTGGCCGACAAACCGTCTTCCGACGAAAATAAGTCCGAGAGCCACGAGGAAGGCCATTCTGCGTCCACCCACAGCGAGGACAATGAGCACGCGGAACACGCCGAAGGGCTTTCGGCCAATGCGCCGGTGATTTTTAAATTGGGACCCTTGCAGATTACCAACTCAATGTTTGTCACGATGATCGTGGCGCTTGGGATTATCATTGTGGCGCAGTTGGCCACGCGCAAGGTGCAGCTGATTCCTGCCGGCTTGCAGAATTTCGTGGAGTATCTTGTGGAAGGGCTATACGGATTTTTCGAAAGCATCGTGGGGCCACAGATGGTGAAGCAGACGTTTTGGTTCTTCGGCACCATCTTCATTTTCATTTTGTTCTCCAACTGGTTCGGCCTCATTCCCGGAATGGGCACGATGGGCTGGGGAATGGATGAGCACGGCCACTTCGCCCAGCCGCTGATGCGTGGCGTGAATGCGGATCTCAATATGACCCTCGCGATGGCGGCACTCTTTATGGTGTTGTGGCTTTTCTGGAGCATCAAGGCGATTGGCGCGGGCGGATTTTTGGGTCACATATTTAATGTCAAAGGGCACGGCTCAGGGTTCTTCGGAATTTTTCTGGTGATCGTGTTCATTTTTGTGGGGCTGATCGAAGTGGTGTCCATCGGCGTGCGGCCGGTGGCGCTGACGTTCCGGCTTTATGGCAACGTGTTTGCCGGTGAAAACATTCTGGAAACAGTGATGAAACTCGGCGGGCCATACTTTGGTTGGCTGGCGGTGTTGCCGTTTTATCTACTGGAAATTTTGGTGGGTCTTGTGCAGGCGCTGGTGTTTGCCCTGCTCACCTCGGTGTTCACTGCGCTGATGTGTGAACAGCACGACGACGACCATAGCGAAGAACACGCGCACTAAACAAAATTTCGGCGGTCGGACCACGCATGTCTGTGGAGGCCACTGGGAACAGCTAAAAACCAAATAACAGAAGGACAAAATTATGTTTGCAGTAATTACTGGATCACTACACGTGGGTCTCGCGGCTCTCGGCTCTGCCGTTGGCGTGGGCTTGGTGGGTATGAAAGCCGCCGAGGCCACCGGTCGCAACCCCGGCGCCGCCGGCGAAATCCGGACGCAGGCGATCATCTTCGCCGCGTTGGCTGAAGGTATTGTGTTTATTGCGATCTTCCTCGCGAAGTAACGCATCAACTGCCGGACGGGTTCGCCCGTCCGGCAAACTGAATTTTTGAAATGGAAAACTTGATCTTATTAGCCGCGGAAGATGGTGGCGGAGCCGCAGCGCAAATCGCCAAGGAATTTGGCGTCAACTGGCAGCTTTTCACATCGCAGTGCATTGCCTTTTTGGTGGTGGCGTTGGCGTTGAAGAAGTTTGCTTATGGGCCGGTGCTGAAGGTGCTGGAGGATCGCAAGGAGCGGATTGCAGAGGGCATTCAGAATGCCGATAAAATCAAGGCTGAGCTGGCGAGCACGCAGGAGGCGAAGGATCAGATTTTGTCTGACGCAAATGCGAAGGCGCAGGAATTGATCGATGAAGCGCGCGCCGCTGCTGAGAAAGTGGGCGAGGCCAAGGCGCAGGAGGCGGTGAAGCAGGCGGAGGAAATTATCCGCAAAGCGCGCGAAGCTACCGCAGCGGATCGCGACACGATGATGGCGGAATTAAAGGCTGAGATTGGCCGGTTGGTGGTGGATACCACCGCGAAGGTGAGCGGTAAGGTGCTCACCAGCGAGGATCAGCAACGACTGATCGACGAGACGAATAAGGAATTAGCCGCTTAAATTTTAATATTTTAATGAAGGGCAACAAACAATCCCGCCGAGGCGCAAAGCAGCTTTTTAAGAGCTGCCAAGTCGAGGGCCAACTCGCGGAGGAGCGGGTGCGGCAGGCGGTGACGTTGGTGATTGAGAAAAAGCCGCGCGGGTATTTCGGCATTTTGCAGGAGTTGCAGCGTTTGGTGAAGCTGGATGTTTCCAGCCGCAGCGCGCGCGTGGAGAGCGCGGTGGTGTTGACGGAAGCGCAGCAGCAAAATATCCGTGAAAGCCTCGGTCGCTTGAAGGGCGGTGAGGTGACGGTTGAGTTTTCGGAGAACGCGGATCTCATCGGCGGGATGCGGGTGAAGATTGGTGATGATGTTTTTGATGGCAGCGTGAAGACGCGCTTGGCCACTTTGAGTGAAAGTTTTTAATCAGTTTAACGACGAAAAATTATGAGCAACCTACTGCAGGATATTGAAGCCCAAATCACCGGCGCGAAAACAGACGTGGCGCGTGAGAATGTGGGCGTGGTGCGCGAGATCGGTGATGGCGTGGCGAAGATCGAAGGCCTCACCGGCGCGATGATGAACGAGATGCTCGACTTTGGCGGCGGCGTGATGGGCCTCGCGCTAAACCTTGAGGAAACCGAAGTGGGCGCGGTGATTCTCGGTGACCACACCGGCATCGCTGAGGGCGATGAGGTGAAGACCACCGGCAATCTGCTGTCCGTGCCCGTGGGCAAGGCGTTGCTCGGCCGCGTGGTGGACGCGTTGGGCCGGCCGATCGACGGCAAGGGCGACATCGCCGCCGAGGCAAATTATCCTGTTGAGAAAATTGCGCCCGGCATCATCAAACGGAAGTCCGTCAGTCAGCCCATGCAAACGGGTGTGATGGCGGTGGACGCGATGATCCCGATTGGCCGCGGCCAACGCGAACTCGTGATTGGCGATCGCCAAACCGGCAAAACCGCCGTCTGCATCGACGCCATTATCAATAACGCCCGCATCAATAAAGAGGGCCTCGAAAGTGGCGACCCGAATTTTCGGCCGCTCTATTCCATTTACGTGGCCATCGGCCAAAAGCGCGCCAACGTGGCGAAGGTCATTCAAGACCTCGAGGAAAACGGCGCGCTGGAGCACACCATCGTGGTGGCTGCCACTGCGAGCGATTCCGCGACTAATCAATTCCTCGCTCCGTTCGCAGGCGCTTCAATGGGTGAGTGGTTCATGGACAACAACATGGATGCGCTGATCGTTTTCGATGATTTGTCCAAACACGCGGTGGCGTACCGGCAGGTTTCGTTGGTGCTCAAGCGACCGTCTGGTCGCGAGGCATATCCCGGTGATGTGTTTTATTTGCACAGCCGCTTGCTCGAACGCTCGGCGCGCCTTTCCGACGATGCTGGTGGTGGCTCGCTCACCGCGCTGCCCATCATCGAAACGCAGGCGGGCGACGTGTCCGCGTACATTCCAACCAACGTGATTTCGATCACCGACGGCCAGCTCTTTTTGGAAACTGACCTTTTTTATCAAGGCGTGCGTCCCGCCATTTCGGTGGGCCTCTCCGTGAGCCGCGTGGGATCCGCCGCGCAGATCAAAGCGATGAAGCAGGTTTCCGGCACCATCAAGCTGGATCTCGCGCAGTTCCGCGAGTTGGCGGCCTTCGCGCAATTCGGCAGCGACCTCGACAACGCCACCAAAGCCAAGCTCGAGCGCGGCAAACGCATCGTGGAAGTGTTCAAGCAACCGCAATTCAAGCCCGTGTCCGTGCCGGTGCAAGTAAGCATTTTGTGGGCGGTGCAGAACGGCCATTTCGATGACGTGGCCGTGGAGGATATGGAAGCCACCCAAGACGCCCTCACCGCCTATTTGCAAGATCGTAAAGCGGATCTGCTGAACAAAATCACCGTCGAAGGCAAACTTGATGACGCCCTCGAGGCCGACCTCAAATCCGCCATAGAAGATTTTAAATCGGCGAATAAGTAACGACTCAATGCCCAGCACCCGTGACATCCGGCGGCGGATAACGTCCGTCAAGAAAACCGCGCAGATTACCAATGCGATGTCGATGGTGGCGCAGGCCAAGATGGCGCGGGCGCAGCAGGCGGCGATTGCCGGCCGGCCGTACGCGGAGTTGATGAATAGAATGCTCGGCGAGGTAGTGACGCACGCGGGCGATTTCGAGCATCCGCTTATGGAAACCCGCGGCGGCGAGCGGCGCGCGCTGATTCTCGTGACCACCGACAAGGGAATGTGCGGCGCGGTGAACACTAACCTGCTGCGGCTGGTGAGTGATGAATTTATCAAGGACGACACGCGCGTGGTTTCTGCCGGTCGCAAAGGCGCGCAGCACGCCACGCGTGCCGGCTGGGATTTGGCGGCGGAATTTTCCTATGCGGACCGGCCGACGTTTGCCGAGGCGCGGGTGATCACGAAGATGGCGATTGACCTTTTCGAAAGCGGCGAGGTGGATCACGTTGACATCGCCTTCTCGAATTTTATTAACACCATTTTGCAAAAGCCCGAGGTGCAAACGCTGCTGCCGATCACAGAAATCAAGGGCGTGAGCGCCGGCGTGGAGGGCGAGGAAATGTCCGCCGAGTTGCCGGGTGGCACCACGGAATTTCTTTTTGAACCTTCGGCAGGCGGTGTGCTCGGTGAATTGCTTCCGCACTATTTGAATTTTCAAGTGCACCAGATTTTGCTCGAAGCCAAGGCGAGTGAGTTCAGTTCCAAGATGGTGGCGATGAAAAACGCGACCGATAACGCGAATAATCTCATCAAAGATCTCACGCTTACTTTCAACAAGATGCGTCAGGCGGCAATTACCAATGAGCTGTTGGAAATCACCACCGCCCAGATGGCCCTCGGCAATTAACGGAAATAAATTTTTAACCAGAGAATTACGAAATGAATAAAGGCAAGATTGTACAAATTATTGGACCGGTGGTGGACGCGGAGTTCACCGACAGCCTGCCCGCCATTTACAACGCGCTCACCGTCGAGTTTGAGGCGAGTGGCGAGACCACCAAGCTGACGCTCGAGGTGCAACAGCACTTGGGCGACAACTGGGTGCGCGCCGTGGCGATGAGCTCCACCGAGGGGCTCAAGCGCGGGATGGAACTCACCGACGTGGGCGCACCCATCAGAATGCCCGTCGGCGAGGCCGTGATGGGTCGCGTGTTCAACGTGACCGGCGAGGCAGTGGACGAACAGGGCCCAGTGGAGACGGCCAAGGATTCGGACGGCAAAGACATTTTCAATCCCATTCACCGCGCGGCGCCGCTGCTCACCGAGCAATCTACTTCCCAACAAGTGCTCACCACGGGCATCAAGGTCATCGATTTGATTTGCCCATTCCTCAAGGGCGGCAAGGTCGGCGCGTTCGGCGGCGCCGGCGTGGGCAAGACGGTGATCATTATGGAGCTGATCAATAACATCGCGAAGCTGCATGGCGGCATTTCGATGTTTGCCGGCGTGGGCGAACGCACGCGCGAGGGCAATGATCTTTACAACGAAATGATTGAGGCCGATGTCATCAAAACCGAGAAGGATGAGAACGGTCACACGAAATATAATGAGCGCGGTTTGCCGGTGCTCGCGCCCGGTTCACGGATTGGGCTGGTGTACGGCCAAATGAACGAACCACCCGGCGCGCGTTTGCGCGTGGCGCTTTCGGCACTGGCGGTGACAGAATATTTCCGTGACGAAAAAAATCAGGACGTACTGCTGTTCGTGGACAACATTTTCCGCTTCAGCCAAGCGGGTTCTGAGGTGAGCGCGCTGCTCGGTCGCACGCCGTCGGCCGTGGGTTATCAGCCTACGCTTGCCGCCGAGATGGGCGATTTGCAGGAACGCATTACCTCCACGAAGAAAGGTTCCATCACCTCCTTCCAGGCGGTTTACGTGCCGGCGGATGATTTGACTGACCCTGCACCCGCCACGACCTTTGCTCACTTGGACGCCACCATCGTCCTCGAGCGTTCCATCGCCGAGCTGGGCATTTATCCTGCCGTGGATCCGCTGGCCTCGACTTCGCTGGCGCTCACTGCGGACATCGTGGGTGACGAGCACTACCGCGTTGCGCGCGGCGTGCAGGCGATGTTGCAACGCTACAAGGAATTGCAGGACATCATCGCGATTCTCGGAATGGACGAGCTTTCGCCGGAAGATAAACAAACCGTGCTCCGCGCGCGTAAAATTCAACGATTCCTTTCGCAGCCCTTCACTGTGGCGGAAGTGTTCACTGGCACATCTGGCAAACAGGTGGACGTGGCGGATACCGTCAAAGGCTTCGCGGAAATTCTTGATGGCACACACGACGACGTGCCGGAGAGCAATTTCTATATGAAGGGCGGCATCGACGAAATTCAGGACTAACAACGCATGGCGGACACGCTCAAACTTGAAATCGTTACCCCGGAGTCAGTCATTTACTCCGAGGACGTGGAAATGGTCACCCTCCCCGGCAGTGAGGGCGAGACGGGTATTTACCGGAATCACGTTCCGTTGATGACCAAAGTGCAAGCCGGCGAACTCGTCGTCAAACGCGGCGGCGCGGAAGAAATTTTGGCCGTCGGCGAAGGCTTCGCCGAAATCACCGGCGATCACGTCGCCATCCTCACTGATAACGCCATCGACAGCGCCAATGTGGACGAAGCCGCCGCTGAAGAAGCCAAAGCCAAAGCCGAGCAACGACTCGAAGAAGGCGGGGATATGACCGAAGACGAAGCGAAGGCATTGAACCAAGCCATCCTTTTTTCTGCCGCCCAACTCAAGGCGAAGCGTTCAAGACGATAAGCCGACTAACGCGTTTGCGTTAGCTTAAACAGGTCGAACACTGAATCCTCGTAAATTTCTACGGGGAATTCAAACACCACCGGCTCCTGTTTCAGTGGATCCGTGGCCATTGCGTACGGATTACGGCGGGTGGAGCGTCGACCGAATTCCAGTTTGCGTTCGATGGTTTTTCCATCGCGCCGCAGTTGCAGAGTTAGTGATTTTTTCTCCTCAAGAATCCCATACACCCCGCGCTTGTCATCGCCGCGAGCGGTCCAGTCCCGGGCTTGGAACTGCCCGAGTTGATTAAGGGTCACATTGATTTCACCCGTTTCCTTTGCTGAAAGTTGCCGCCCCGGTTGCGTCCATTGGCCGACGTTGTTGCGTTCCAGCGTGGCGACTTTGTCGCCGAGGGTCACGGTGAACTTCGCCACGTCCTTGCCTGCGAATTGCCACAGACGCCGGTCACGCATCTGGTATGACCACGAAGGCAAGCGCTGCCGGTCTGCGCGGGCCACGGTGTAGGCGGTATCCTCATCGTGCCGGCGCGCGTAGAGTTGCTCACTGTTGTTCACGGTCGCGCCGAATAAAATTTTCGAGCGCACCGTGTTCGTGCCGCCGAAATTGCGCAGGGTAAAACTGGCGCTTGGCTGGGCAAGTCCGTATTCGCCGAAGTTAGCCACCACTTCCGCGGCGCGATTCACGGCCTGAAGTTGGCCGAGATTTTTCATTAACTCAAACACTAGCTCCTGATCCGCCGGCAACGGCGCAGGCGCGGTGAGGCTCCAAATGCCGTTGGTATTTTGGGAAAGGGTGAAGGATTCGTTGGCCGTTACCTCGATGTGGGCGAGGTTGCTGGGCACAAATCGGCTGGCCAGATGCCGGTCGCAAAACGCCCAGTCCTTTGCGCGCAAAGGCTCCAGCTCGGCGCGCGCGACGATGACCACGTTGGATTGATTCATCAGCCGCGCGTATAGCAGCCCTGGTTGGTTGGTGGGGCTGTGGCCAAACTGCACCCACGCCAGACGGTTGGTGCCCTGCCGCAGCTCGAGCTCCGCCGTGGGCGGGCGCAGGCCGAATGCCTCGAGTTGGGTCGCGTGTTGATCGGGAACAAAATGTTGCACTTCCCAGTGCCACAAACGGGCGAGCACGAGCTCGATGTATTCGCGGTTGCCGCGCTTTACCGGTTTGGGTTGGGTGATGCTCCAGACTTGATTGGTGGCCGGGCGATTGAGCGTCATGCGCAGCGGACCGTTGCGGATGGTCACGGTGTCCACCGCCGCTTCGCGTTGGCCGAGATGAAACACTTTGCGATCACGCCACACGTGGTTTCCCGGCGGGAAATGTCTCAGGAATTGTTCAGGCAAAACGAACACGCCATCGTTGCCCGGGGCTTGCGCATAATACGATTTGCTCAACAACACTTCGCTGCCGACCCTCAGCTCTAAAGGTTCGCCGCCATCGCGCTCGAGGCGCAAAATCACCCTGGGCTTGGCCAGTTCGAAATCGGATAAATGGCTCACTTCTCCCGGCTTCAAATAATCGGTGGCGCGCAATTCAGCGCAGTCCTCCAGCAACGCCATCACCGGTGCGGCCTGTGCGGGATAGGGCGATGGATCGGTGAATCGCCATTGGCCCGAAGTTTGTTCAAGCCGGAACGTGTTTGTTCCTAAATAGGTAATCTGCACCGCGCGAATATCGGCGGGCTTGAACGCCGCCCACAACATCGGCACCTCGGAGGGCTCTGGCTCGGGCTGGTGTTCGAAGGCCCAAATGTAGCCGAGCACCACCCCCACCGCGCCGAGCAGCCAAATTGTTTGTTTCGTAATCATCTGTTCATTCAGGCCCGCCGCCGCAGCCACACCATCGCGCCCAGCGACAGCGTGCCGACCGGCAGAATGAGGAGCAGCAGCGCGAACATCCGGTGCTTTTGCGGTTTGGTATATTCAAATCGATACTCGCGAATGGGCTTGGGCCCTATGCCTTTGAGCAGCGCGGCGCGGTTAAGCAGCCAGTTGATGCTGTGCCACGCAAACTCGCGGTTGGCGTCTGTGTCGATGCGGTCATTGCGCAGAAAGGCGGCATCACCCACCACTATCATCCGCGTGAGCCGCGTGGCATTCTCGGCTTGCACGCCGGGGATGGCTCCCTTCTCTACCGCCACGGCCACGGATAAGGAACCTTCGCGGGTCACTCGCGGCGGGCCTTGGGTGCTGGTATCCCGCGCTTTGGCTTCGGGGCCGGTGACCATCAGCGTCGTGGTCTGCGTACCTTCCGCGGCCAGAGCGCTCTGGGTGTTGGCCTCCACGCCGCGCGGCATCAAGAGTCGCACGGACAGCTCGCCTTTTTGCAGTGCGCGCACGGAGGGATGCGGCATGAATTGGCGCACTCGCAAGGTGCTGTCGCCCAGCGTGTTTTCAGGATCGAAGATCACATCGTCGTGCGCTGTCACCGCCCAGCGTTCGAGCAAATTTTTCAACCCCGCGAGTGAATTCCGATTTAGCAGCACCAGCATCCGTCCGCCATTTTGCAAATACCGCTCCAGCTTGCGAATTTCCGTGGGATCGATTTTCGTGACGGGGCCGGCTAACACCAGCAAACGGCAAGCGGTGGGGATGTCCGTGTCGCGGTTGAGCTGAATCGTCGAAGTCACCGCGCCGAGGTCGGTGAGCAGGCGCAGGCATTTGGTGTAGCCGGCACTGCCGGTGTTGGTGGGGCTGTGTTCGCCGTGACCGGTGAGGAAAAACACACGCGGCATCACCGGATTGGACACCGCATTGATGGCGGAAGTGAAATGCAGCTCGCCAAGAAACGCCGTGCGCTTGAATACCAGCTCACCTTTTGCCGTGCGACTGGCGTCCATTTTAGTGAGCTGCCCGTGCGTGACGATCTGCATTCGTTGGTTAGCTTCGAAGATAATCAGGTTGCGCGCCTGCGCCGGCAGTCGGCAGCGGCGGATGACTTCCCGCGCGCGCGCTGGTTCGCGTAGGGGATTTACTGCCGTGAAGCGTACTAGCGGATTGGCGTGCTGATATTTTTTCAACAGCTCCAGCACCAGCACGCGCGAGGATTCTTCCTCATCGTAAAACACCGTCACGTTCACCTCACTATCCAGCTGCCGCAGCATCAGCTCCGTGCGCGAGGAAAACTCGAGGTCAATATTTTCCGCCACCGATGCCCGTGTGTAATGCCGATACGAAAGATAATTGGCCATCGCCGCCAGCGCCAACACCGAGAGCACCGCCAGCGCGCAGTTCACCCAACCACCCCAACGGCGACCGGTCGAGTAACTTTCATTTCCGGGGGTGCTCATTTATTTCCAGCGTCGGCTTCCAATGGTTTGGCAGGTGAGAAACAAAAACACCGCCGTGAGGCTCAGGTAAAAAACGATATGCCGCGAATCAATGATGCCTGACGAAAAATCCTTCATATGTTCCAGCACCGAAATGTATCGCAGTGCGGCATAAAGCGGTGTGTCCGTTGGAGGGCTGATTTCTCCCAGCAGTCCCACCATAAAAATCCCTGTACCCAGCGTGAAGCTCGCCATCGCGGCGACGATTTGGCTGCGCGTGAGGCTCGAGGCAAAGCACCCCAGCGCCATAAAAAATGAACCGATCAGCGCGATGCCGAGAAACGTGCTCGCAACCGGTCCGGCATCCACCTCCGGAAACACCGCCGCGTAGTGCTTGAGAATGAACGGAAACGCCGCCATCGGCAAAAACGTCAGCAAATAAAATCCAAACGCCCCGCTGAATTTTGCCAGCACCACCTGCAGATCGCTCACCGGCGTAGTCATCAGCGTCTCAAACGTGCCGGTGGATTTTTCGCGCGCGAACGTGCGCATCGTAATCACCGGCGTCACCAACAGCAGCACCAGCCAAAACAAACCCGTGCTCGGAAATTTTTCCGTAATCGGCAAATCAAAGGGCTGGTTGTTCAATGCATCCACGATGAGCAACAAACTCAGCCCCAGCAAAAACTGCACGCCCGCCAAAATCACATAGCCCCGGAAAGACAAAAAATGCCCGGCCAACTCTCGGCGCGTAAGAGTGATGAACGTGCCCATCAGTCTTCATCCTTTCGCGTTAAATGGACAAAAATATCCTCCAACGTGTGTCGGTCGCGCGTCAGCTCGCGCAAAGGCCAGCCGCGGGTACGTGCGAGCGCGGCAATCTCCGGCCGCAAATCCATCCCATCGCGCGGCGTGAGACGACATCGTTGGAAGCGCCCCTCCGCCGGCGTGATGCGGTGATGCTCCACCTCGGCCATTTCTTCCCACGCCGTTTCCAAAACGTCCGGCTCCGCTTCCAGCTCCACAGTGATGCGTTGTTGGCCGCCGAGTTTCAGCTCCAAATTAGCCGGCGTGTCCGCCGCCACCACGCGGCCTTCGTGAAAAATCATCAGCTTCGTACACGTCACCTCCACCTCCGGCAAAATGTGCGATGAAATCAAAACTGTATGATTTTCAGCGAGCTGTTTAATGCACTGCCGCACGGTGCGCACTTGATGCGGGTCGAGCCCGATGGTGGGCTCATCGAGAATGATAACCGCCGGCTCGTGGACCAGCGCATCGGCCAAGCCCACGCGTTGGCGATAGCCCTTGGAAAGTTCGCCAATCATTTGCCGTGCTGCATCGGTGAGGTCGAATTGTTCAATCACCTCGTCCACGCGATTGCGGCTGGCTTGGCGGCCCAGCCCTTTTAGCCGCGCTCGAAATTTCAAATATTCCCGCACCCGCATATCCGAGTGCAGCGGATTATTTTCCGGCATAAACCCCACGCGCCGCCGCACCTCACGCGAGGCATCAGCCACATCGTGCCCCGCGACGCGCACGGTGCCTCCGGTGGCGGCCAGGAATCCGGCGAGGATGCGCATCGTCGTGCTTTTTCCCGCTCCATTGGGGCCGAGGAATCCGACAATTTCGCCGCGGCCAACCGTAAAGGAAACATCGCGAATCGCCGGCCGGCTGCCGTAAAGTTTGGTGAGGTTTTCCACCTCAATCATCGGCTTGGGCGCGGGGATGTCGTGGGTGTCGTCCGCCATCTATCGTGCCTTCAGAGTTGCCACGCCGTTGCGTCGTTGCAGGAACGCCCCACGGCGCACTTCCCAAGTGACGCCCAGCTGCACGGCTTCACCGCGTTTCAATCCGCGCATCATCCGTGCGAAGGCCACCACGTTGGGCGGCGTAAGCCCGTTGACCTCGCGAATGACCCCGCCGTTTTCCAGCTTCGCAATCGCCCCCGGGCCATCGGCTTCCACAGCGGTGATTAAATACCCGCCAAAAAACGAAAGCCCCGATTGCTCCGCCACCGTGCGCGTGAGCGGCCGTACCGTGAGGCCAAGCCGTTGCTCGATGAGCTGGGCGTTAAAAACTTTTTCCTCCGGCTGCATCGCTATCGAAACCGTGTGTGCGCGTCCGCCGCGAAAGATGCGAATCCGCACCTTCACTTTCCCGCCCGCCTCACCCGCAGTTATGGCCTTGGCCCAGTTCACAAAACCGGCCACAGCCTTGCCGTTCACCTCCAGCACCGTGTCGCCCGTGGAGAGCCCGGCAGTGGCGGCGGGGCTGCCCGGCTCCACTGCCGCCAGCCGCAGCCGATCGCCATCCACCCGCACGCGCGCGCCCAGCCACAGGCCGCGCAAATATTCCGGCGTGAAAAATTCGCCGAGCGCTTCGTTCACGCGTTTGATGGGAATGGAAAATCCGAGACCCTGCCCCTGCCGATGGATGGCCACGTTGATGCCGATGAGTTCGCCGTCGAGATTCACAAGCGGCCCGCCGCTGTTGCCGGGATTGATGGCGGCATCGGTTTGCAACCAGTTGGCGACATCGAGCGCGGCGTTGGCCTCGGGCGCGCGCCGGGCTTTGCTGCTGAGAATGCCGCGACTCACCGAGCCGCCGAGGCCAAAGGGATTGCCCAGCGCGAGCACCGTTTCGCCCAGCAACAAATCGTCATCGCGCGCGAAGGTGACGGTCTTGAATTGCGTGCCTGACTTGGCCTTGAGTTTGAGTAATGCCAAATCCGCGCGTTGATTGTACGCCACGCGCTCAGCCTCCAGCTCGCGGCCATCGCTGAGCCGCACTTGGATGCGCGTGGCACGGCGCACCACGTGGTCGTTGGTCAGTAAATATCCCTCGGGGTCAATGATCACGCCCGAGCCGAGGCTTTGGCGCACGTCGCGGCGCGGTTGGGTGTGATAAGGATTCCAAAAATCGCGGAACACCTCCGCAAAGGGATCGCGGATTTCCATCACCGTCTCGGTGCGGATATTCACCACCGCGGGCATCACTTTTTCTACTGCGCGCACCACGGCATCGCGGCGAGGGGCGTCCGCCGCCGTCGCAACGTGCGTCACAGCGAGCAAGGCAAATAAAATATTGACGGTTTTGTTCAAGATACTAACTTTTAATCCAATCCAGTGCGTGCAGTGTCCAACGCCAATCTGTCAGAAAAATGAGCTTCATGCAACGGCAAGCCGGCAAGATGACAGGCAACTTTTATTCACAATGGCGCGCCCAATCCGTGGCGGCGCAGGTCTGTGAAACGGCCGGAGACACGCCGCCCGAGCGGCTGATGCAGTCCATTTGGCAGCATCAACGCCTCCAGCGCGAGGTGCTGCAAACTACCGATGGCCGCCCGGTGCGGGTGTTACATCCGGGCTTTTGGAACCACGAAGCTGGTCCGGATTTCCAGCGCGCCGTCATTCAAGTGGGCGATGACTTCCCTGCCAGCGGGGATGTGGAAGTGGATCCCATCGCCGCCGATTGGCGCGCACACGGGCATCACGCCAACCCCGCCTTTGCGGGCGTCATTCTCCACGTCATTTGGAATGGTCCCGCCAAGACTGCCCTGCCCACGCTGCGTCTGCAGCCGCACACCGATGCGCCGCTCGCCGCGCTCGCCGATTGGCAAGCCGCCGAGCCGTGGTTGCCCATTCAGTTTGCCGGCAAATGCCGCGCGCCCTTGGCAGAGTTGTCCGTCGAAAAACAAGACACCCTGATCGCCGAGGCCGCCGCGGTTCGTTTGCAAAACAAGGCTGATGCGTTGGAGCGGCACGCGCGTCGGCACGGTTGGGAAAGCGCCCTTTGGCACGGGATCTTCCGTGCGCTCGGTTACAAACACAACACGTGGCCGATGCAAAACCTCGCCGAACGATTGCCCGCTTTGCGCGAGTTGGGCACCGCAGATGCCATGGGCTGGCAAGCGCGGTTGCTCGGGGTGGCCGGTTTGTTGGCCGACGATTTGCCCGCACAAACGCCCGCCGCCCGCAAACATCTCCGTGAGCTTTGGGATATTTGGTGGCGTGAACGCGATGCGCTCGAGGAATACATTTTTCCAAAAACTGTGTGGCGCTTCGCGGGATTGCGTCCGGCCAATCATCCCATCCGCCGTCTCGCCCTGCTCGCCCATTGGCTGGCGCGCGATGACCTCCCCGCGCGGCTCGAGCAATGGCTACAAATCGATTGCCCGAAATCGAAGCTCGCCTCCACCCTCAACGAAACGCTTGCCGTACAGCCGGAAATTTTTTGGAAACATCACTGGACCTTCCGAAGCCCGCGCCAGCCCAAACCCTGTACGCTACTCGGTGCCACGCGCGGCACGGACCTCGCCATCAACGTCATCCTCCCGTGGTTCCACGCCAGTGCAACCGCTGGCAATAATCCAAACATGCAAACTCGCATCGCCACCCGCTATGCCGAATGGCCCCCCGCGCAGGACAACGCCATCCTCAAGCTCGCCCGCCAGCGCCTCTTCGGCATTCCCCGCCGCCTCGCCACTGCTGCGGCCCAGCAGGGCCTCATCCAAATCACCCGTGACTACTGTGACCACGCGCCAGCCACCTGCGAAGACTGCAATTTCCCTGATCTCGTGCGCTCCCTGTAGCGGCGAAAATATTTTCAACCACAGCTTGACCTCGGAGAGGTTTTTTGCGGGACTGCACGCACACGTTAATTCTTAAACCATTATGCCCCACCCCCTTTTGGCTCAAGCCGCGGCTGACATCTCCTACTGGCCGCTTGGCATTCTCGCGATCAGTGTCGCCTTCATTTTCGTCTCCATTATCAAACTGAAATTGCATCCGTTTCTGGCGCTGATTTTTGCGGCGATATTAACCGGATTGCTGACAGGTGATTTGCCGGGAATGACCACGGAAAACGTTGGCTTGTTCAAAAGCCGAGTGGCGTTGAACGATACACCTGCAGACACTGGTAACGATATGTTGCTGGCGGTGAACTGGTCGTTGCTTGGATTTGGCAATACGGCGGCCGGTATCGGCTTTGTGGTCGCGCTGGCCGCGATCATTGGCGTGTGCATGCTCGGCAGCGGCGCGGCGGATCGGGTGGTGCGATGGCTGTTGAGTGTCTTTGGGGAAAAACGGGCGGGCCTCGTGTTGTTGAGTAGTGGTTTTTTGTTATCGATCCCTGTTTTTTTTGACACGGTTTTTTTCTTACTGATCCCTCTGGCACGCGCGCTGAGTTTGCGCACGGGAAAAAGTTATACGCTGTTTGTGATGGCTATGGCTGGCGCGGGCGCGGTCACGCACTCGATGGTGCCGCCTACGCCCGGCCCGTTGATGATTGCCGAGGGGTTGAAGCTGGATATAGGCATCGCGATGATGGCGGGCTTGGCCGCCAGTTTGTTGCCGGCTTGGTTGGTGCTGTTTATGGCTAGGCGATTTGACCGCAAGTTTAATCTCCCAATGCGCGATGTTCCTGGAGCCTCGACGAGTGAACTCAAGATGATCGTGGACAAAAAAGATTCGGAGTTGCCTAACCTGTTCCTGTCCGCTTTGCCCATCGCGTTGCCGGTGATTTTGATTTCCTTGGTGTCGATCCTGAATTTGGTTGCCAAGGATTCCGTGAGTGGCGCGGCTTGGTTTCGGTATCTCGAATTTTTTGGTTCGCCCAATATCGCGATGTTGTTGGCGGCTTTAGTTGCGATTTACACTTTGGCGGCTCAAACCATTCGCGAGAAACGGCCGATGGAAGGAGGCTTGATGAGCACCTTGAGCAAGGCACTGGAGGATCCGTTGCAGACGGCCGGCGTGATCATTTTAATTACCGGCGCGGGAGGCGCGTTTGGCGGAATGATCCGGCTGGCCGGCGTGGGTGAAACGATTGGGGGACTCGCAAACACCTACAATATTTCCCTCATTCTGCTGGCGTGGGGGGCGACGGCGGTGGTTCGGATTGCCCAAGGATCGGCCACGGTGGCGATGATCACCGGGGTGGGTTTGATGAGTGCGGTCATCGGGGACGGGTCGATGCTTCCGTACCATAAGTTTTATATTTTCCTCGCGATTGGCTTTGGGTCAATCACGTTGTCGTGGATGAATGACAGCGGCTTTTGGGTAGTGCAACGGCTGAGTGGTTTCACGGAAAAGGAAACGCTTAAAACGTGGACCGTGATGCTCACCGCTATCAGCGTGGTCGGGCTGCTGCAAGTGTTGGTAATGGCCAAGGTGTTGCCGATGAAACCGGCCAAGCCGGAGGCGGAACCGAAGCAGACTTCGCAGGTCAGTTCAGTTCCAGCGTCGGGTTCAGTAACGCACTATGGGTTTCCGCTTCATCGGCGAAGATGACTCGGATGGACCGGAATCGGTTGGTGCGCCAGTGGTCTTCCTTGAGTAGCCATTCTTTTACAAAATTGGCAACCGTGCCACGAGCGGTTTCGCGCACTTGGCGTATGTGGTTTTCCTGCTTGGCATAGCCGTTGAGGCGTGGGGTTAAGCTGCGTTCGAGGGCCGTCATTTGCTCGTCGGAATTCCAGCGAGCCCAGCCTTCGTCGGATTTTTTCTGCATTTGATCCGTGTGAATGGCCACCGGCAGCGAGGCACGCACGCGAGGGGCAATCACCACGCAGTGTTGTCCGTGCACCTCGAGCTTCCATGGATCGCTCAACCGCAAATGATACCGAAAGGTGGCCGGCACTTTGATTTCCGTGACGGTGGTGCCGAGGCTAATTTGCTGCCAAAGAATGGTCCGTTTGTTGGTACGCTTGAGGGTTTCGGTAAACTTCATCGTGGCCAGCTCAAGGTTGCCTTCGCCGGTGCCTTTCACCTCGGGGATGGATTCCTCAAACGTGTGCGTGATTTTCGTTTGCTGGAAACGCTCGGCGATGTCAGACGCTTCGCGCAATCCCTCCTTCACTGCATCCACCGTTTTTTCCACCGTGGCTACTGCCGTTTCCTTGGCAGTTTTTATCGACTTGAGATAAGCCCCCAACGCGATGAATGCCACCGCCAGAATCACAATCGGCCAGCGCCACTCGGTGAGGCTGTGCTGTTTGTTCGGAGTATCGTCTGATTCCATTTCATCAGCCTAGCAGTGTTCCGCCAGTTTAGCCAGCCAACAGTAACCGCCGTGGTTTGCCATACGTCTGTTTTATTATGATCACGGATCGGTTTACCAAAGTCCGTGAGGGCCAAGGGGGCACTCAGGCGTTTACACTGATCGAACTACTCGTCATCTTTGCGATGATGGCCATGATACTCTCGATGATGGGGCCGGCCTTTGTGAAGGTGCGCGACAAGGCGCGCGAATTGCAGTGCCTCAACAATGTTCGCAACCTTGGGATCGCCCACACGCTCTACGCCGCTGACCATAACGACCAACTTGTGCCGCACTCCGTATGGCGGCCACCTCACAACGGCGCGCTGGTGCCCACGGTGAATATGACTTTTTGGCCCGACCTCCTGCAAACCTACGTGGGTGATGATCGCATCTTCGCTTGCCCTTGCATGCACTGCGATTCCGGGCGCGGCATCGGTTATGGAATGAACCTACAAGCGTCCGGCGCATTCCTCGTGCAATCAGAAACCTACGCGGTTAATTCGATGGAAATCCAACGGCCCTCGCAAACCGTTTTATTTGCCGACGCCGCATTCGTGACGCGCGCCACAATGAATCGCCCGCTCCGCGAATGGCAGGAGGACGCCTCCCGTCCGTGGGGTTGCTGGACCCTCCGCACGCCGTCCGATCCACTTTGGCACTTTGCCCCCGCCCGCCTGATGCCCCGTCATCACGACCGCGCTAATGCCGCCTTTGTGGATGGCCACGCCGAGACGCTCACGTCCAGCCAACTCGGCTACGGTCTGCCCCTTGGCCACCCGAAGAACTGCTGGGATCGGCACTAACCTTCCCACCGCTGCCCGGTGATAATTTCTGTGCCATCGGGCCATTGCTCCAACGGTTCGAAGTTGGCGATGGCTTTGGCCAAGCTAAGGTCATAGCGCAAGATATCGACCGGCTTACTGGTGGCGTATAGGACAGCATGGGATACATCGTCTGCGGCCTCCACACAGCCGGCAAAGAACCGACCGGCATCGCCGGGGCTAAGGTAGACATCCTTGAAATTCATATCGGCCGCGATCTCACGCACCTGATCTTCATCGCGCGGGCACCAGCCCAGTCGCGCCACGATCACGCTTATGTTGTGATTCATAGAGTAGCTATAGCCGATACTCTCGAGAAACATTTTTGTGGCTGCATACCATCCCTTGGGTGTGGTGAGATCCTTTTCATCAATCGGCCACGGCCCCTTCAAGCTTCGGTGCCAATTGACCTGCCCGCTACTCGGCAGCACGATTCGCCTTACCCCGGCCACGCGTGCAGTTTCCATTACATGGTAAAGGCTATTGATGTTGGGGGGAAACAGATCGGCGGGTACATCGTCCACATCATCCGGAGTGGCGGCAAGATGTATCAGTGTCTCTACGCTGTCCATCGCCTCAGCAAGAGTTTCTGCATCGCTTAGGTCAGCTACGAAGGCATTGTCCAAGTTTGGTGATGGGTGTCGGTCATAACCCAGCACTAGATGTCCACGACTCAGAAGTTCCAGAACCACCGCCTGCCCAACACGTCCGGCGGAACCGGTGACTAGAACCTTTCTCACTTCAGTAGCATCATTCATGGCCCGGCAGTATTTCACATCGTCTTTGATGAGCCAATTTTTTACGGCTTTGCCTTCGGCTCCCAGCATGTAAGCATGAGGCCATGCAACGCCTTGTTATCATGTTCATTCTTTTGTGTGCCTTCACCGTATCCGCCCAACGCAAGCAAGCTTGGCCCGCCAAGTTTGAGGGCGCGGAAAAAGTCGTCTACAAGGTCGTGGGAGATGTGAAACTCCACATGCATATTTTCCGGCCGGTGAAACAAAAAGTGAACGCGCCGGCGATTGTATTTTTCTTTGGAGGGGGTTGGAAGGGTGGCACGCCGAAACAATTCGAGCAGCAATGTCGCTATCTCGCCAGTCGCGGGATGATGGCCATGACGGCCGAGTACCGCATTCGCAACCTACATGACACCTTGGCCAAGTATTGCGTAGAGGATGGCAAGAGTGCTGTGCGTTGGATTCGAGCGAATGCAAAAAAACTGGGCGTGGACCCCGCTCGTATCGCCGCCGGTGGAGGCTCGGCGGGTGGGCACGTGGCCGCCTGCACTGGTGTGATCAAGGGGTTTGAGGCCAAGGGTGAAAACGCAGCGATTAGTTCCGTGCCCAATGCGATGGTACTCTTCAACCCGCCCTGCGTGATGGCACCCGTTCCGGGAAGAAAAGATTTTCTCAATCCGGAAAACATCGCCGGACTGCGTGAGCGCATGGGCGTGCCGCCGGAACAGCTCTCGCCGTGGCATCATGTGCGTAAAGGTCTGCCGCCTACGCTGGTGTTGCATGGCGAGGCCGATCCAACCGTGAAATTCTGGACTTCCGCCGCGTTTGTAAAAAAAATGAAAGCCGCCGGTAACGACGCAAAACTGGCGGCTTATCCGGAAGAGCTCCACGGCTTCTTCAACTACGGTCGTCGTAGTAACAAAATGTTTATTGCGACGATGCGTCGTACCGATGAATTCCTGGCCGAGCTTGGCTGGCTTCAGGGTCAGCCGTCTATTGAGAGGTTCACTGGTGCCAAGGTCCGGTGATGGCGAGGGTGAATCCCTGATGCTGGATGTTCACGAAGAGCGTGGTGCCGTCGGGTGAAAATGTGGCACCTGCGAATTCGCTGTTGCTTACTGCGTTGCGGGCAATTTTGTAAAACCCACCGCGCGGCGTAATTCCGGAAAGAAACTGCTCACCCGGTCCGTCTTCACACAACACCAGATCGCCCCACGGCGCGACCGTGATATTGTCCGCGCGATCGATAACCGCGGGGTCATTTGGCTCGGCGTATAATTCCAGTGTTTGCGTGGCCGGAGTGAACTTCCAAATCTGACCGTGCTTTTTTTTGCCGCCGCTGGTGCAGGCGAAATATACACTGCCATCCGCCCACCACATACCCTCGCCGCGCGCAAACTTGGCCGCGCCTTTGGATTGTGCCTGCAGGCGCAAATCGTTCTTGGGCGATTCCACTTCCTTAAGGTCCACCCACTTGGTGAAAAGTTTCCCGCCGACCTTCACGAGTTGCTCCATCCAATTGCGTGTATCCAGGGAAAATGAATCGCGCACCACCAGCGCCTGCAACCGCCCACCTGCGGCGAGCTTTCCGGGCGTTGTAGGAATGAACCGATAAATCGAACTGTCGCCTAAATCTTCAGTTTGATACACGATGTTCGTTTTTGGATCCACCGCCACCGCTTCATGCCGGAACCGGCCCATCGCCCTCAATGGAACCGCCTGAGCAAGAATTGGCTGCGTGGTGGCCGGCACATCAAAATTATAGCCATGATCCTGCATCACCGTGGCACCTGCGCGATCCGCCGTTTCTTCACAGGTAATCCAGCTGTTCCATGGTGTGGGGCCGCCCGCACAATTGCGCACCGTGCCTGCGAGGCTGAGAAACTCCCGTACCAGGCGGCCGCGTTTCGTATCGTACACCAGCGTGGTGGTACCGCCGAGGCTGGGTGGTACCTGCTTGCCTTCGCGCAGCCCACCCGCGTCGTACATTTTAGCGCGGATTTTGTCCGTGAGCCCCTTGTTGCTTTCGCCAAAGGCACCCGATGATCCCGTGAGGGCCGGATTCAATTCATGATTCCGCACCAGCACCGTTAACCCGTTGGCTCCGGGAAACGCCGCCATTCCGTCCGCTGCACCCGGCACCTGCAAGCCATCGGCCATCGGATTGCCTGCCTTGGAAATTACGCGATACGAAAACCCTTTTGGCAAATCCAGAATCTTCTTCGGATCTGCCAGTAGCGCACCGTATCCCTTCACTGCCTTTGCCCCGGCTGTGCTCGTGAGCACGTGCAGCCCGCCAAATCCGGCCGCTACCGCGACCCCTGTTTTCAAAAAATGCCGACGTGTGTTCATTTTAAATTTTCCCAAACCGGATCATTTACCGCCCGCATGCATCTGAG
>JAPKEI010000208.1 GCA_028872685.1 Verrucomicrobiota bacterium
GTGTAATTACATATACAGGAGCCATCGGCCTTGTGGGTGCAGGGATTGGATTGCTGTGAACAGCCCCCGAATCTGTCGACGGGGATAAATTATTAACCCAAGGAAAAACAATGAGTTACTATTACTCAGTTCCAAAGGGGAATCAGATTAGTATCGGTTGGGAGGATGAAGCCAAGGACACCGTCTTTGGTGGCATCTCTTGGTCAGGTCATTTTGCTGATGTGTCGGCTTGTCGCGAGTCGGATGCGCGCATTGAAGAGTTGGAAAGTCAACTCAACGGTGAGCGCGCCACCCGCGATCAGTACCGCACGCAGCTCGCTGAAAGTAACCGAAAGGTTCATTACGGTGTGCTGGCGCATCCTGAGCATGGCGACGATTGTTCGTTGCTCGCTCGCATGGGATACACGCGCAGAAGTGACTACAACAGCGGCCTGACAAGGTCGGGACTGATCTCGAATCCACCTACGGGCAGCCAGAATTAATCCGGCGCCTAGGGCAGGGCAAGCCCGAATACACTCTCGGAGTGGCAACCCCGCATCAAAAGATGCGGGGCTTTTTTTTGGCAGGGCGTGCTTTCCGAAACCGCCCTACTTTTTTTCCTCTCCCGAGTCGCCTGCCAATCGCCGCGCAATGAACTGGCGGATTTTGGGGATTTTGCACTTGGCGATGAGCTTCAACGCCTCGGCACGGTTTTCCGGAACGGCGGGGTTGATGCCGTACCACACCATCAGCGGGAGCACGGGGTCGTTGGCGAACGTGGTCTGCGACACGAGTGCGGTGGCCAATTCCCAACGTCGGGCGTGGGGCAGTCGTTGCAGCGTCGAGGCGAGTTCCAGTTGCACAAGGCCGGCTGTGTCCGTTTGCGCCATTTTTACAAACCGTTTCAACGCGGCTTTGGATGGCGCGCCGGAATCGTTCAGCAGCTTGATGGCCCACACGCGGATGTGTTCGCGCGGGTCGTGCGTTTGCTCGAGCAGCCATTTCTCTTCCAAGCCGCCGGTGACGTGTAGCGCCCACATTGCACGCAGGGCGGTAGGGGTGGAGGAGGTGGACCGGTATGTGTTTAAAAGAACCTCGCGCGCCTCGGCGAGGTCCTTGTGATCGGTTGCGGCCCGCGCCTGCAAAAGTTGCCGCGACTGGCGAACGAGCCATTCGTTGCGGCTGCCTTGCAGCTTGGCCAGCTCGGGGCTGGAGAGCTTGGCGAGGTTCAGTTTGTGCGGCCGGGTTTTGCCGTGGGTGATTTTATAGATGCGGCCGCTGGTGCGGTGGATGCCGTCGTTCTCGTGGCACTCGCCGATGTCCGACCAGTCGAGCACGTACACGCCGCCGTCCGGGCCGTAGCTCAGCTCGATGCCGCGGAACCATTTGTCCTTCGTCTTCATGAAGTCCGGCGCATGCTTGCCGACGTAGCCCGCGCCTTTGCGATGGAGCGTTTCTTGATTCATGCGCAGGCCATGGAAGTTTAAAGTGAACAAGCGGCCACGGTATTTATCGGGCCAGTTGTCGCCGAGATAAATCATCATGCCGGTGTGCGCGTGGCCGCCTCCGGCTGCGTCGGTGCCGGAGGTCATGCCGGTCTTTTTCAAATCAGCCCACTTCTCATTGCCGATGTCCCAGTGGAAATGATCGGCGGTTTGCTGGATGAGTTCGTAGAGGTGCTTGTCAAAATGTTCGCCGTACATGCGCTGATAGCGCGCGCCGGGAACGACGTGCCAGAGATGGCCGATGACAGTGTTGATGAAAAACAACTGGCCGTGTTCGTCCCAGTCGTGCCCCCAGGAATTCGTAGTGCCGTGGCAGACGACTTCGAATTTCTTGCGCTTGGGATGATAACGCCAGAGGCCGCAGTTGATGGGTGTGCGCTTGGCTTCAGGCGTGCCGGGCACACCAACCTTTGATCCCGGCCCAAGGATTCCATGCCGTCCGTATAGCCAACCATCGGGCCCCCATCGCAGGCCGTTAACGATGTTGTGCCGCACCTTGTCGTTATCGAATCCATCCAGCACAACTGTTGGTTTACCATCCGGCACATCGTCACCATTCTTGTCAGCTAGAAATAAAATTTCCGGTGCACATGCCGCCCATACCCCACCGAACCCAATCTCGATGCTGGTTAACTGGCTCGCGCCGTCCCAGAAAATTTTCCGCTTGTCGAACACGCCATCATGATTCGTGTCCTCCAAGATGATGATGCGGTCCTTGAGCTTCTTTTCGAAATTCGTTTCCCGCTCGGCGTAGGTATAGCACTCGGCTACCCATAACCTTCCGCGCGCATCCCAAGCCATATCGATCGGCTGCCGCACCATCGGCTCGGCGGCGGACAGCTGCACGCGAAAGCCCTTGGGTACTGTGACCGCCTTGAGCGCCTCGGCGGGTTTGAGAAGTGGCGTGGAAAGCTCTTGCGTGTTGAATGGCGGCGGGGCTTTGGGAGCGGCTGCCAGCATTGAGCAGCTGATGGCAAATATGAAAAGAGAGGGATGGTTCATGCGTTTGATGGGGAAATCAAACGCTGACCCGTAGTTCCCGTCAATGTCTATCGTCTACAGTGTGACTTTTTGGCGTCCCGCCGCTTTCTTTGCCTTGGGTTCAAAGCCTTTTAGCGTCTTGGTATTCGGTTTTTGCATTCCGATTTTCAGGCTGTGTTTTCCTTTGGAATAAACGCGGGGTTGGAAGCGGCTGTTTTGGGCGCGGGCGGTGTAAAGGATTTCACCGGTTTTGTCTTCGATGACTTGGATGACGGGGTTGATACCTTTACCAAATTGTAGCTCGGGCAGCCAACCGGCGACTTTACGGCCATCGTTGGCGTTGTCAGCTACGGTAATTGGCCAACCGGGGAATTGAGCCTTATCGCCATCGGCCACATCGCAAAAGCGCGGCCAGCATTCCAGAGTGACTTCGCGGGATTTTTTGTTGAAGCGTGCGATTCCATAACCATCAGCACGTTTTTTCTCGTCGTTGCGGTTCTCCGGATTTGCATAGGCGAGCATAGAGATTTTATTACCGAGGCCATCCTTGAAATCACCGGTCCAAGGCAGCGGGCTGTTGGGCACGGGATTGGGTCCGGCTTTTTCATCGAGTGGATGCCACCAGCGGCCGTAGATTGTATTCACCAACGCGGGGCCGGTGAAACCGTACGGACCATCGCCGTATTCGTTGATGCCATGTTTCACAACTACTGCGAGATGCTGATCACCACAAAGATGCACGGCCCACGCACGGCGAATGAGTGCCAGCGCGCGGCGGCTGGGAGTTTGTGGCCAACCGTTGCAATCGAGATCGGCGAGCAATCGCTTATCAGGGCCGCCGTGCATGTGTACTGCTCCGCAGAAGGCGGTTTGTGAAAGGACGCCTTTCATTTCAGAACCTGTCCAGTCGGCAGTCCAGTCTTCAAGAAATTTTTCCTGCCGCGGGCCGAGCAATTCCAAACCGGGCAAATCAATTTTATTCGGGTCGTATTTCGGATCGTTGATGTGATCGGGACGTGGACCCATCTTCGGGATTTTCCCGGCGGGACCGGTTTTGAATTTGCGGTCCTCGAGTATGGCAAAGTCCACGCCGCCAACGGTGAGGCGGGTGTAGTACACGCCGATATTGCGATCCACTGGCTTGGGATCGGCAGGGTCGGGCAGGTTTGAGGTTTGCTGGCGCTGGACTTGGTTTACGTATTTCACCGGATATTTATAACCGCCATCAGCGCCGCCGTTGAGCTTGGCTAGTTTGCCGCTTTCACCCCACACATTGCCGTGGCCGACGTCGTGATCGTCGGGAATGCAAATGGCGGGGCGATCACGAAGGATGTCGCGGTATTGTATTCCGAATTCAATCCAACCGGTGGTGTGCTCGGTATGGCGATAGTGCTGGTCGCCGCCGAAGTAGAGTAAATCAGGATCGTGATGACGGAGGTTGTCGACAATTTCTTTGCGCGGCCCGCCGGTGCGGCTGGAGTTGCAGGAAAGATTGGCGACGACGATGACGTCTTTATCCGAAGGATCGCGCCGGATGAGTCCCTCGAAATTCGCCTTCGCGCCGTGGCATACGCGGTAGGGGACGTTCAGCGTGTTGTCCCATTTTTCGATACGAAAATGCGCGTCCCAGCCGGGGTAATGCACCTCCACCTTGTCCGCCTCGACCCACAATCCATTTCGCTTGAACTCCAACCGCGCTTCGCGTTTTTCTCCGGGTTTGAGTGGGAAGAGCTGCCCGGTAATTTTCAGCACGCCGTTCTGATGCGTGTAAATTGCAAACGCCACCACTTGATCGCGCGGCACATTAAGATTTGGCGCGGCGGCTTTGCGGCCGCCCTTGAGTGGCACACCCGTATTGGACGGACGTTTCCACCAATCGCCGGTGGTCAGCGATTCCAGCCGTGCAAATTTGTCACCAAAAGGCTTTAGGACATCTTCCGCGTTGAGAAAATTCCGGGTGACCACCAACGCTCCCGCGCTGGCGGCAGTCAATTTTAACGCCGCGCGGCGATTCATTTGGATTTTTTTCATTTGAAAATTATTTACGTTTAACAGTGCGCTTAGATTTATTTTTTTTCGCCACGTGGCATGATGGGGCTGTCCCAACCGGCAAGATCAGCCGGCTTTACCTGTTTGACACCTCCCCCGAATTTAAATGTTGTTGGTTGGTAGGGCCCCACAAAGGCGACATCCATGTCTGGCTTAATGTTTTTCTCAAGGCCCATGCACCAGAAAACGCCATTGATGATGCACCGGCGCACACCTTCACTGATGATGTCCTCAGAGGCACCCTGTGTGCTCGCGAAAACGCGGCCTCCCTTGCCTGAAGCAGACTTGTAGGTGCGCACCCAGATGGATGGGCTGGGCGGTTTGTTTGCCAGCGGCTTGCCGTCGGGCTTCATAGAATCAAGCACCTGATTTTTCCCAAGGATCACCGAGCCTTCGATCGGCACCGCGCTGTAGGCCCCGGCCATGGCATGCATGTCCTTCACCCCACGCATCACCGGATGGTCTTTTTGCTCCGGCACCACAAACATACGCGTACTAAACTTGTGATTGCTACCATAGTGCCCAGCCCCTTCCCGAGGACGCCAGGTTTCGCCGAGCACCTGTCGGCCGAATCCATAGTCGTAGCTCTTGTCGCGTGAATTGTAGTTGTATTTGCTATTCTTACCCTTGAGACCGTTGAACCCATGCGTGGTTGTTCGCAAACCAAGAACTGGTCCACCACGATCCAGGTAATCAGTAAAATGTTTCATCGTGGCATCATTGGGAGCGACAAATCGCAGGAACAGGAACATCATGTCGGCCTTATCC
>JAPKEI010000209.1 GCA_028872685.1 Verrucomicrobiota bacterium
TCCGGATATTTGACGGACTGCCGCACTTTCGAATCAACCGCGAACCCGGACGACCTGGCGCCGGTCGCCCGCGCCCGCCTCGGACAAATTCAAAGCCAATCAGCCCGTCTCCAACACCCTCCTCCCCGCAAACCACAGGTCAATTCAAGACCAAATCGGCATAGCACCCGTTAGCTTGAAGCGCGGCTGATTATCCGGCACACTCCGTCCAATGCGCGAGACGCTCCGTGCCTGGCAGGAACAATTTGAAACCTTCGCGCTGGAGGTGATTTTCAACGAGCGCCGCGGCAAACGCGCCACGGCTTTGCGCGGGGTGCTATTTTGTCTCTCCAAGGTTTTCCTCATCGGCGTAAAAGGCCGCCGCTGGCTTTACGAAGCGCGCATCATCCGCGATCACCCACTTGGCGTGCAGGTTATCACCGTGGGTAACCTCACTGTGGGAGGCACAGGCAAAACCCCCGTCGTGGAAAAATTTGCCCGAGTGCTGCAGGATCATGGACGCAAGGTTGCCATTCTTTCACGCGGATATCGCTCCAAACCTCCACCCCTTCTGCAACGCCTGCGTGCCAAGTTGTTGTTTCAGGAAGACAACACGCCGCCCCGCGTGGTTTCCGATGCAAAAAACCTGCTGCTCAATTCTGAGGATGCCGGCGACGAGCCCTATATGCTCGCCTCCAATCTCAAAGATGTTGTCGTGTTGGTGGACAAAGACCGCGTGAAGTCCGGCCGCTACGCCATCGAGAAATTCGGCTGCGACACCCTGTTGCTGGATGACGGCTTCCAATACTGGAAACTCGCCGGCCGTCGGCGCGACATTGTGCTCATTGACGCGCAGCTCCCCTTCGGCAACGAGCAACTCCTCCCCCGAGGCACCCTGCGCGAGCCCGTCCAGAACCTCAAACGCGCCGACACCATTTTTATCACCAAAAGTAATGGCGACACCGCCTCCCTCCGCGCCCGCATCCGCAAGCACAACCCACAAGCGGGCATCATCGAGTGCGTTCACTGGCCTCTTTATTTTCAAGATGTCTATAGCCCCGATCAACGTGAGCAAATCGGCTGGCTGAAGGGCCGCAAGATCGCCACGCTCAGCGGCATCGCGCAGCCCGAGAGTTTTGAAAACAGCCTCGCCGATCAGGGCGCGGAATTGGTTTACACCAAACGCTTTGCAGACCATCACCGCTTCAATCAACAAGAACTGCTCAACACCATCAACCGCGCCAAAAAACGCCGCGCCGAGGTCATCATCACCACTCAAAAAGACGCCGTGCGCTTCCCCAAACTCGACCGCGTGGATCTCCCCATTTATTATATGCGCGTGGAAATCAAAATCCTCAGCGGCGCAAAAGACTTTGACGACTGCGTCCGCAAAATACGTTTCCGTTAACCGGCGTGATGGAAACTCTTCTTTATATTTTCGCCCGCACCGCCGTCGCCATTGCCCGATGCCTTCCGCTGCGATTCCTCGCCCGCATCGGCCGCTGCGCCGGCGCGTTGGCGTGGCACCTTGACCGACGCCACCGCCAAGTGGCACTGGACAATTTGACTGCCAGTTTCCAGGAAAAATCTACCGACGAAATCCGCGCGCTCGCCAAGGAAAATTTTCGCCGCCTTGGCGAAACTTACCTCAGCATACTCAAAACCGGTGGGATGGACGCCGAAGCCATTTCACAAATTCTAAAAATCGAAGGCTACGACCAACTTGAAAAAATTCTAAAAACCAATCCGGACGAACGCATCCTGCTTGCCGTCGGCCACTTCGGAAATTTTGAACTCTTCGCGTGGATGAAACTCGCCGTGCCCTCCGGCCAAGTCGTCACCACCTATCGCGGCCTGCGCCAGCGGAAGTTAACCCAACTAATGCTCGCGCTCCGGAAAACGTCCGGCTGCCTCTATTTCGAACGGCGAGACGAAGGCCCGCAACTCAAGGAAACGATTAAGCGCCCTTCCATCCTGCTCGGCCTTTTAGCCGATCAACATGCCGGTGATGGTGGCTTGCGATTACCTGTGCTTGGCCGCGAAGCCTCCGTCAGCACCGCGCCCGCCGTGATGGCCAAGCGTTATGGTTGCCGCCTGTTTCCATCCGCTTGTTTTCGCACCGGCCTTGGTCGTTGGAAACTGGAACTCGGCGAAGAAATCCCACTGCGCGAAAATGGCAAACGCCGTAACACAGAAGCCATCACCCGCGACATCATCACCGCGCAGGAAAATTACATCCGCCGCGACCCCGCCAATTGGTTCTGGGTGCATAACCGCTGGAAACTCCACCCCAAGTCAAAATGAGCACGCCGCAAAACATTCTCATCCGTGGCGTCAATTGGCTAGGCGACGCCATAATGGCCTTGCCCGCCATCGATCGATTGCGCGAAGCACACCCCGAAGCGCGCCTTACACTGCTCACCCATGAAAAACTCGCCGGTCTTTGGGAAGGCACAACGCACTTCAACGAAGTGCTTACCTTTGCCAAAAACGAATCCCCCTTCACCATCGGCCAACGCCTGCGCGAGCATCGTTTTGACACTGCACTCATCCTGCCCAATTCCCCGCGCAGCGCGCTCGAATGCTGGCACGCGAACATCCCCCGCCGCATCGGCTACGTCAGCCGCTGGCGCAAGTGGTTTCTCACCGACGCCATCACCCCCCACCTCCACGCCATGCCAATGCGCAAACGCCTGCCGCTGGACATAGAGTACCGAATCACCAACGATCTCCCCCCTGAAAAATATCCCGCCCGTGCCCATCACATTTATCAGTATCTTCATTTGGCAAAAAACTTGGGCGCGAGTGATAAGCCAATGGCACCAGTGCTACATCTAAAAAACCCACATTCAAAAAATAACGCCAGCCCCAAAATTGGCCTCATCGCCGGCGCGGAATACGGCCCCGCCAAACGCTGGCCCACGGCGCATTTCATCGAGGCTGGAAAATTACTCATCAAAAAACACCAAGCCCACTTGCTGCTCTTCGGCGGCCAAGGCGATGTGGAAACAGCCACCGAAATCGCCAACGCGCTCCCAAGCGAACACACCACCAACCTCGCCGGCAAAACATCGCTCGCCGAATTGGTCACCCAACTCGCCGAATGTAACGCCGTACTCACCAACGACACTGGCCCCATGCACGTCGCGGCCGCCGTGGGCACGCCGGTCATCGTCCCCTTTGGCAGCACCAGCCCCGAACTCACCGCGCCCAGCTTGCTCAACGCCGACGATTCACCTCACCAATTCCTCCGCACCACCGCACCCTGCTCACCTTGTTTCCTGAAAAGATGCCCCATTGATTTGCGTTGCCTCAACAACATCACCCCCGCCCAAGCCGCCGCCGCCGTGGCACGTGCATTGTAGCTCCGCCCTTGCGCCGCCTCGCCGCGTACGGTTAACTGTGCCCGCGTGAAAATTACCGAGCTAACCGATCAGTTGATTGCCTCTTACGCCAGCGTGGGCGGCATCAATCATTTGGACGGCACCAATCTGCCTTCCAAAAGCGGAACGGTGTCCATCACATCGGATTTATTGACGCTGCTCTTCCCCGGTTTTTTTGATGATAAGGTCACGCATTCATCAGAATTAAAAATGGAAACCGCGCTGTTGATGGATGCAGTGGCGGGCAAACTCGAAGATGAACTGCTCAAAAGCATCGAGCATCACCCACCCACCGATGCGGCTAAGAACAATCCACGCGAAGCCGCGCGCGCGTTGACGATGCATCTGCTCGCCGAATTGCCCAACGTGCGGAAAATTCTCAGCACCGATGTGGAGGCCGCCTTCGATGGCGATCCCGCCGCCAAGAGCCACGAGGAAATTATCGTGAGCTATCCCTTCATCGAAGCCATCTCCATACAACGAATGGCCCACGTGCTTTACGAAAAAAACGTGGCGCTCCTTCCGCGCATTATGACGGAATGGGCGCACGCTCGCACCGGAATGGACCTCCACCCCGGCGCGACCATCGGCCATCATTTTTTCATCGATCACGGCACCGGCTGTGTAGTGGGCGAAACGACGATCATCGGCGACCACGTAAAAATGTATCACGGTGTCACCCTCGGAGCGCGCTCCACTTCCGCCGGCCAAGGCTTGCGCGGCAAGAAACGCCATCCCACCATTGAAGATCACGTCACCATTTATCCCGGCGCAACCATCCTCGGTGGCAGCACCGTCATCGGCGCCCACAGCACCATCGGCGGCAACGTTTTCATTATGGACAGTGTCGCCCCCAAATCACTCGTCATCTACGACGGCCTTGATATGCGCGTTCTGAACAAGCAGGAAAAAAAGAAGGCGGCGGATTTTCGAATGTAATTGCTGCCCGGACCTTGGAGCTGGACTAAATCAATTCCCTGATCGGCCTACCTGAGTCACACAGATATTGGGGGCGGCCCGTGGGGTCGTTCACGGTGGTGGCGTTGGGGTTGAGGCCGAGATGTTGGTACATCGTGGCCATCACGTCCTGATAGTGGACGGGACGCGCGGTGGGTTCGGCGGCAATTTTGTCGGTGGCGCCGATAACTTGGCCGGCGCGGATGCCACCACCGGCCATCAGCCCCGGCGAGACTCGCGGCCAATGATCGCGCCCGCCCTTGGCATTGACCTTGGGCGTGCGACCGAATTCGCCCCACGCAACGATAAGCACATCATCGAGCATACCGCGTTCGCCAAGATCGGCCACAAGCGTGGCGAGCGCGTGATCCACCACAGGGACGAGATGACGCATTCGGCTGAAGTTGCTCGAGTGCGTATCAAAATCGCTAAAGCTCACGCTTACCACGCGCACGCCGGCTTCAATGAGGCGACGAGCGAGCAGCAGTTTGCGCGAGGCGTTGTAGCCATCGGCGGTCGTGCCGCGCGCGCCTTCTTCTTTGTGGCGCGGCGTGTAGCGCGCGAGTGTTTTTGGATTTTCTTTTTCCAAATCCATCGCATCGGCAAACTTGCCGGAAGTGAGAATACCCACTGCTTGTTGATTGAAACGATCCATCGCATTCATCATACCGCTCTTTGTGCTCACGTCGACGGTGCGGCGGATGCCATCGAATTGGCGCAGCAAACCGACGCGATCATCGAGGCGCTCGGCGTTGAGGCCCGCGATTAGCTTGAGATTCACCTGATGATCCTTGCCGAGCCGCGCCAGCTCGCCTTTCATCCCTTTCTCCAGTTCGCGCTGGAACAGATGCGAGATGTCCGGTCGGAATGGCCTGAATGCCGGGCCGAGAAAACCCACGCGCGCGCTGTTGCGCGCGAGCGGCCGGCCTTGCATTAGATCCACAAACGCCGGCGC
>JAPKEI010000210.1 GCA_028872685.1 Verrucomicrobiota bacterium
GGGAGGTTTTCCACCACCACCTTGGGGAAATCGCGCAGTAAGCCGTACACAGCAAACGTGCCCAAATTCGGCCGCGCGGACTGCAGCACTTTTGTGGCTTCGTATGAGGTCATCCCGATGGCGGTGATAACGACATTCACCGTGGCCGGTTCTGTGGTCACTGGTTCGGGTTCCGGTTTCACCGGTTCTTTGGGCTGGATGGGCTGTTCGGGTTGAGCTTCAGGTTCTTCCGACACCGGCGCAATGGGTTCCTCAGTGACCGTTGGTGCTGCCGTTTGCAAATCGCGTTGCTCTAAAATATTTTCCTGTTTCAGCGCGATGCGCGTGAAAGTGGGCGCCACCCAGACATTTACGTGTGCATTGGAAGGTTGCATGGAACAGGCGAGGGCCTCGAATTCCTTTTCCTCGCCACGAAAGTTTCGGTAGCGGATGGCCTTGTCGGCTATAATTCGCTCACGCGTGAGCGTGATGCGCTGGAAGGTGGGCTCCACGCGTACGCTGATGGTGTTGCCTTTGGAGGTGATGGAATCCCACACGGCTTTGAACACCTTGTGTTCGCCCTCATGGTTGCGATAGCCGATGTCCGCGTTCCCGCTCCAGCCGAGTTGTTGCGGGGTGAAATCTTTTTTGCAATACGGGCAGTGCTGTTTTTCGTTTTGCTCAACGAGAAACAGATACGCGCATTCAGGACACCGCTCCGCTTCCGGGCCGCGATAGCGGAAGAGGGAGTGATCGTAATCGGACCCTTCTTCGAAGTCTTTCCCAGGTTCCGGGAGGGGGCCCAATTCATCCTGATTGAGAATGCGATCCTGATTGAGCGCAATGCGCACCTTGTCCGGTGCCACCAAAATGTTCATATGATTCCCCGTCACCTCAATCGTTTTGCGCCAACCCTCAAAGGTTTTTTCAACTCCCTTGGAATTACGGTAGCGGATGGATATATCGGGCGGACCGGTGACTTTTTGTTCCCAGTTCCGCTTACGCTTGGGTTTGGGTTGGTTTTGGTCGTCGCAGTAATTGCCTAGTTTTATGCTGTAACGCATAATTACAAAAAAAACAATCAGGCCGATGGCTTGCACGACTATGTTGTCCGATGCGGATATGGTAGCCCCGGAAATAGTGCACGCAAGCGGGCCGCCAATCAGTAGCACTATCGCCCACGTACAACCTCGGCTTTTTTTTGTTTCTTCCATTTCAGTTTTTCCAGTTCATTGATTTCGCAGAAGCGAAGGCGGCTATGTACTCGACCGCCAGCAATCTGCTTGGCGGTGTGCCGCCCAGCAGATTGCTGGCGGGCTTCCATAACGTCTGTCCACAGGTGACCCTCTCCCTTACGAGGCCGTTTCCGGTAATGCCACTGCTTTCAGCTCCGGAGGGAACCGGCCCACGCGCGTTTGCCCGTAGCCCGGTGGCAGCCGCCTCCGCTTCTGCTCAATCAATTTCTCGGTGCGTAAAGTAAAGAACGATGATTCCAAGTGCCCATGCCGCAACAATCGGCGGCGATGGCGCAAGCTGGGCAACCCCATTGCGCGCAATTTGGCGAAAGACATTTTTTTGAAGTTGCCCTTTTTGTGACCGTTGTCAAAGGCGATGGCGAGCACAGCTTCAGCCAGCCAGCGGTCGAGGCGGCGTAGTTGTTCTTCGTCGTCCACGTGTTTCAAATAATAATCGATGATGGCGATGGAGCGGTAGCCGTGCTCGAGCACATCCTTGGCCACTTCGATGGCCTTCCGCGCGCGGCCCTTGGGCGAGCGCAGTTTTCCGAGCTTGTGCGCGTAACGCCGCCACGCGAAGCGGAACAGGTTTTGGATCTTGCGCGATTTATCACGCGAAAGTCCCACGCCCCCGTCGGCGCGAAATTCCAGCCCGAGATGCCGGAATTTCTCACACGGTTCGAAATGTTCATCCACTTGGCTGCAATCAGCCTCCGCCGGGAAATAAAAATTTCGGTGATGCTTTGGCTTGCTGTGAAGGCGCAGGGATTCAAAGGATTCACCGATGATCTCCTCCGCATGCGCCGTTGCGGCACGGTCACCCGAGAATGCCAATAAATCATCGGCATAACGATAGTAGCGCAACCCCGGTACGCTCGCGAGGCGGCGGTCCAGCGGCGTTAAATATAAGTTGGCGAAGAAACACGCGATGGCCGTGCCGAAGGCCACGCCGCATTGGTTGGTGGCCACGCGGTCGCCCGTTTTGATTTCAAACTCAATCCGTTGGCGTAGCAGTTTGAAGAGGATGTCGTCCGGCTCCACCCATTCGGCCAGCATCGCCAGCAGTTGGTCGTGGTCGAGGCTGGGGAAATAATTCTGCACATCGCGTTTTACAAAATAAATTGAGCGCGATGATTGGCGCATTTGACGCAGTCGGGCATTGAGGCTGCGCTGGCATTGGTCCACCCCGAACCCACCCATCCGATACGCGTGGCAGCTCGGCTCGAACACGCCGTGAAAATAGTGCGTGAGTACGCGGTACAACAGTAGATCCACAATTCGCTCCTCCCACGGGAAGAGGTTGATGGTGCGATGTTTGCCATTGAAATTATAGTGCAACGCAATGCCTGGGCGAAACTGGAATGTGCCACTCTCCAATTGCTGGTGCAGCTTGTGAATATTTTTCAATGAATGCCGCGCGAAATCGTACAGCGTGCGCCCGTCGTGCGACATACCCAGCGCCTTGCGCCACGTGAAGAGCGGTTTGGAATAGGCGCGAATCACCGCCTGATGCAGCGCGAGCTCAGAATACACCTGCGCAAAGGTGGCTTTGCGATGCGTCGACGGTAATGGGCAATGGACATTCATCCCGATAAACAAACCTCGGGCGCGCAGGGTCTGGGAATCATACCCAAATGCCGTGGAATGGAAAACCCAAATTATTCACACGAAATTGACGGCGTGCAGTCTTGACGTTACCCTTCGCCCGATGTCAGTTGCCACACCCACCGACGCGTTGTCGCAGGAAATCGCTGAGCTAAAGCAACAGCTCAACGCCATCATCCTCGTGCACAATTATCAAGTGCCGGAAATTCAGGATATCGGCGATTACGTGGGCGATTCGCTGGGGCTTGCCCAACAGGCGGCCGCCACGGATGCGGACGTCATCGTTTTCTGCGGTGTGCATTTTATGGCCGAGACGGCCAAGATATTGTCGCCCGAAAAAACCGTTATCCTCCCTGACCGCGATGCGGGCTGTTCGTTGGAAGAAAGTTGTCCGCCCGACAAACTGCGCGAACTGCAGGCCACGAACCCGAATTTTTTCACCGTCACATATGTGAACTGCAGTGCCGAAGTGAAGGCGCTATCCGATGTCATTTGCACCAGCGGCAACGCCCAAAAAATCGTCGAGCAATGTCCGCCCGAAAAGGATTTGCTATTCGTGCCAGACGAGAATCTAGGCCAATGGGTGACGGAACAAACCGGCCGACCGATGACGCTTTGGGAGGGCAACTGTTACGTGCACGTCGAGTGGACGCACGCCGCCATCACCAAAATCCGTAACGAATATCCCGACGCCCCTGTTGTCGCCCACCCCGAGTGCACCAAGGCCGTCCGCATCCTTGCCGACGAAGTGTGTTCCACCGAAAAAATGGTGCACTACTGTCGGGCCACCGAGAGTGACGCCGTCATCATCGCCACCGAGGCCGGCATGCTGCATCGGTTGCAAAAGGAATGCCCCGACAAAAAATTCATCCCCGCTCCCACCGAAAAATGCGCCTGCAACGAGTGCCACTTCATGAAAATGAACACCCTCGAAAAAGTGCGAAACTGCATGCGCGACCTCAGCCCGCAAGTGGAAATCCCCCCCGAAATCATCCAACGTGCCAAGCTCCCCATCGAGCGGATGCTGGAGTGGACGGCGCGCTAACGTGCAGCCGGTAAGATGCCGACAGCACAATTCGCCTTGCCAGCTACTTGCCTCATGCCACACTTGGGCATGAACCGTTGTTTGATTTTCTTCGCGGCACTGTTCGTTTCAACGACCCTCTTCGCCGCCGAGCGGTTGGACCGGTTAAACCTTCTGCAATTCCGCGATGCCAAGGGCGTAGTGCAGCCGGTGAAGACTCCGGCGGATTGGGAACTGCGGCGGGCGGAGGTTTTGAAGGGGATGGTGACGGTGATGGGGCCGCTGCCGGGGAAGGCGCGGCGGGTGCGGCTGGATGTGAAGGTGGAGGAGGAAGTGGACGCGGGAAAATATTTCCGGCAACTCATCACGTTTCAATCTGAGCCCGGCTCGCGCACGCCGGCTTATCTTTGCATTCCGAAATCGGTGTTCATCGGCAAGGACGGCAAGGCTCCGGCGGTGCTGTGTTTGCATCCGACCGACAACAAAGTGGGGCACAAAGTGGTGGTCGGCCTCGGTGGGCGTGAGGGGCGGGCTTATGCCGCGGAACTGGCCGAGCGCGGGTATGTGACCATTTCGCCGGCGTACACGCATCTAGCCAATTATTGGCCCAACCTTGGCAAGCTCGGTTATGTGAGCGGCACGATGAAGGCGATTTACGACAACACCCGCGCGTTGGATTTGCTGGCAACGCTGCCGTACGTCGACGCCACGCGCGGCTTCGGCGCCATCGGCCATTCACTGGGTGGGCACAATGCAATTTATACAGCGGTGTTTGATAAACGCATCACCGTTTTGGCCAGCAGTTGCGGCTTCGATGCGTACCCGGATTATTACGATGGAGCGGAGCGCAACTGGTTCTTTGGCCGAGGGTGGTGCCAGATTCGCTATATGCCGCGCCTGTCGGATTATCGCGGGCGCACGAAGGAAATCCCTTTTGACTTCCCCGAACTGCTTGGCGCACTGGCCCCCCGCCCGTTTTTTGTGCACGCGCCCTTGCGCGATTCGAATTTCCGGTGGAAGAGCGTAGACGCTTGCGGCAAAGTCGCTCGGCCCATTTACAGATTATTGGGTAATGAAAAGGGTCTGGTTATCAAGCATCCGGATTATAACCACAACTTCCCCAAAGATATGCGCGAGGCGGCATATCTTACGATTGATTTAGTGTTAAGAGATGCTGGCCCTTAAGTTCATTCTTATGGACAGATATAAGAAATTTTCATATTTGTTCATCGCCCTCAATTATGCTCTGGGATTTTAACTTGTTACTTTTGGCTGGCATGTCTTCTGATGCGTTAGGAAATTGGATATTTTTGGGGTCAATCCTGCTTCTTGCGATCCCCTTTTTTTTGAGCTTGGCCTACGTTTGGATCCGGGAGAAATTTAA
>JAPKEI010000211.1 GCA_028872685.1 Verrucomicrobiota bacterium
AAGGGCATCATCAGAGATTCCTCGTACATCCAGCGCTTGTCGTACCAGCCGTGGTCGCCGATGTAAAAACCCTGGTCAGAGCAATAGATGACAATAGTGTTATCGGCGAGGCCCAGATCTTTTAGAGTCGCGCGTAGTCGCCCGACGCTTTCATCAACGCCTTTCACACAGCGCAAATAATTTTTTGCGTAACGTTGAAATTTCCATCGCACGAGTGCCTTGCCGGAGAGCTTGGCTTTGTGAAATGCGGCGTCCTTGGGGGCGTAGGCGGCGCGCCATTGTTTCAACTGCGCGGGAGACATGCGCTTCATGTTGTTCCAAGCGGAGCGGTCCTGGCGCTTTTGCGATGCGGGCTGGTTGTAATCGGGCGTGAGGTCGACAAAGAGGTCGTAATTCAAATCCATGTGCCGGTCGATTTCCAGCTCCTGATGGCGCGCGGGTGAGGCATTGTCCTCCCACTTGTCGAAAAGCGTGGCCGGCTCGGGGATTTCAATGTCATCGTAAAGGTGTAAATGGCGCAGTGCGGGCATCCAGTTGCGATGCGGCGCCTTGTGCTGCACCATCATCATGAAGGGTTGGCCATCCTGACGTTTTTTGGTGAGCCACTCGACCGCAAGATCCGTTACCACATCCGTGCAATAGCCGTTGATGCGCCGCCGGCCGTTGGGGAAAATCATATCCGGATTATAATAGAGCCCCTGTCCCGGAAGCACCGCCCAGTCGTCAAACCCCTGCGGTTGGCCCTTGAGATGACTCTTGCCGTAGATGGCCGTTTGGTAGCCAGCCTTTTGCAATATCTTGGGAAAAATCTGTTGCTTCCAGTCAAAGCTGTTGCCGTTGTTCATGAAACCATTTTTGTGGCTGTGCTTGCCGGTCATAATCACCGCACGACTCGGGCCGCAGATGGAATTGGAGCAAAAACTTTTTTCGAACAACATCCCGCCCCGTGCCAGCCGGTCGATGTTCGGCGTGGGGTTTACCGATTTCAGCCAGCCATTGTAGGCACCTATTGCATGGGGAGCATGGTCATCGCTGAAGACAAATAATATATTCGGCCGCTGGTCCTTAGCTTGGGCTGGCGAAACCAGCACAATAATCAGGGCAATCAAACGTAAAAGATAATTTTTCATGGGCATAAAAGGTAGGCGGCGAAGCTAGCAGCTGCTCGGCGATTGTCTAGCGAAATGGGCGCGTGTGTGCTACGTTGGTATATGAGTCGACCCTCCCTTTTAATTTCATTCTTCGCACTCAGCCTGTTTGTTCATGCCGCCGATGGGCTGAAACTCAAGTTCAAGGATGGCACAATTCTGTCCGGGGCAAGAATTTATGTGCCCGCTGTCGCGCACTCCACGGGCAACCCCGACGGGCGCGGGGTGATCCTGATGTATCATGACAAACTTTACATTCATCACTTCCCCTACCGCCCACCGCGCAAAGTCATCCGTGTGATTGACGACGACGTTGATAACGGTATTTACAAAACCTCTTCCGTGATGGAGGAACTCGAGCATTACCACGCCCGTTCCTCCGCGCTTGAAGCTTCCCCGCGAGAGTTGAGGTATTCCTGCACCCCCTCGCGCCTGGCCTTTTTCCATTTCGACCAACCCAGCCTCAAAGTGCTGCGCCAAGCCATTGTCCATCATCCCCAAATCCCAAAGGCGAATCGCAAGTCGGCGCTGGGCGCCATCCAGAACGCCTTCTACGCCAACCCCAACCCCGCCTACTACAACACCCCGCGCCACTCGCAAATTTGGCAGGCCGAAGCCGACCGCGACGTGGAACGCTACAAGCAGCACGTCTTTTACGGCAAATGGATTGACCAGCCCGCGCTGGCCCCGGCGGTGTTCCAAAAGCTACTGGGGCCCGGGCGGAAGCGTGCGCCCTAAAAATTCTGTTATCGCCGCGCGCAAATGCAGCGTGGTGCCCTTACCTTCGCGGATGGAGTGGGTTCGGTTCGGGTACGCCAGCATCTCAAACTTCTTGTTGTGCGCCACGAGTTCATGGATGAGTTTGGCCATGCCCTGGTAATGTACGTTATCATCCACCGTGCCGTGGATTAGCAGCAGGTTGCCCTTAAGTTGCTTAGCGTAAGTGATTGGCGAACCGTTCTTGTAGCCCTCTGTGTTGTCCTTCGGAAGACCCATGTAACGTTCCTGATAAATTGTGTCGTAAAGGCGTTGGTTTGGCACTGGCGCAATCGAGATGCCGGTGTGGTACAAATCAGGAAATTTGAACATCGCATTGAGTGTCATCGAGCCACCGCCACTCCAACCCCACACGCCAACTCGATTTGCATCAATGTAAGGTCGGTCTTTTAACACCTGTTTTACCGCAGCCGCCTGGTCTTCTGCTGCCAAGATTCCGACCTGCCGGTACACACACTTGCGCCACGCATTGCCGCGTGGCGCGGTGGTGCCGCGATTATCAAAGCTCATTACAATGTAGCCCTGCTGTGCAAGCATCCGGTGCCACATCCCGCCAGATCCACCCCAACGATCCACCACTGTTTGCCCCGCCGGCTCGCCATACACATAAATGAGCAATGGATATTTTTTGGTTTTATCCAAATCAGGCGGCTTCACTGCGTAGGCATCTATCTCCACACCTTTCCCAATCGTCACACGAAAGAACTCTGTCTTTGGTCTCTGCAACTTGGCCAGATTATCGCGCAACGCCTGATTCTCCTCCAATGTTCGGACTATTTCATGCGAAGGTAGCTTGATAAGGCTGGAGATTGGCGGAAAGGCAAAACTTGAAAAAGTATGTACCGCCCATTTTGCATCAGGAGAAATACTATAACTGTGCGAGCCGATTTGTTCTGCGGGCGACAGTCGGATTAAATTTTTTCCATCCAGGCCGACACGATAAAGATAACGCTGCGTTGCATTATGAGGAGAGGCGATAAAATACAGCCACTGATTAGCTTCATCAATTTTGAGCGCGCGAATAACATCGTAGTTCCCACCGGTCACCTTCTGGACAGCCTCGCCCCCACGGCTCACCAAATATACCTGCCGCCATCCTTCACGCTCGCTCACGTAGGTGAATTGATTGCCTTTATCAATCCATTTTGTGAATCCGAACCGAACCTCAATCCATGCGTCATCACGATCGGTGTACACAGTTTTCACTTCGCCATCGCGCGCGTTGGCAAGCATTACGCGATTTGTATTCTGAAGGCGATTAAGTTGCTGTAAATGCAATTCTTCAGAACTGGCTGCCCATTCCATGCGAGCAAGATAATGATTGCGCGGATCGCCGGGCACTTTCACCCAGGTGGTCATACCATTCTTCAGTTGCACCACCCCTACGCGACAAATTGCATTGGTCTCGCCGGTTTTCGGATAACGAAAGGTAATTAATTTAGGGTAGTAACCGGACACATTATTGAGCATGTGCATCAGGGGCACACCTTCTTCATCCAATTGCCAGTAGGCGATCGACTTGCCATCAGGGCTCCAGCGATAGCCATCGCGCAAGCCCAGTTCCTCCTCGTACACCCAGTCGAAGGTCCCATTAATCACTGTATCGCTGGAGCGTTCTGTCAGGACACGAACCTTGCCGCTCTTTAAATTCTCTACATACACATTCTTTTCACGCACGTATGCCACGTGATTACTGTTGGCCGGAGAAAACTTGGCGAACATCAGCGTTGATGGCTTGGCCTTACCTCCCAGCTTCTGCAACTTGCCGCTGGCGCGGTCGAGCACCCAGTAATCCCCACGCGTATTGGATCGCCATACACGTTTTGAATTGGTGTAAATTAGCACCTTAGCCAAGTCTTTGGTGAAAGTGTAGCCGCTCAATTTCAGTGGCTTCTTTTTGTCCTTGGGAATCAAGGCCTTGGCGGCCACGAGAATTTTCTTTTCCCCGGTGGCGGGATTATATTGGACAATATCCTGTGCGTCCTTGGTCTCTCTGGATTTCTCCTGTCGCACGTAGCCCTGCCCCGGCTCCAGCCATTTGAGTGAGTAGCTCTTTGAGTCAAACTCCTTTTTGACGTAGATGCGATCCAGCGTCAGCAGTGGACCGGTCTCAGGTTTCTTTTTATCATCGGCCAGAGTGATAAATGGAAACACCACAGCTATTAGTAGAAATCGATGCATGGCCGGAAGGTTGCCGCTTGCCTCAGGCTGAGGCAAGCAAACTAGGTGCTGGCTGATTCACGTATCCTTTTACCATTGAGCATGGTGCCGACCCAAGTGTAGCGGATGGCGTATTCATAGATCAGCATGAGAATCCCTACCGTTATGGTGAAAATAAAAAGGAACTTCAGAAAACTCGGATAGGGCCATTTGCTCACCCAAAATTGCAACGCCATAATGAGGGGCATATGCGCTATGTAGATCCAGTAGGAGGCATCGGAGATGTAGCGCACCCTTTTGTTTTCCTTGGAAAAGAAACGCCGGAAGAATCCGATGAAGCCAAAGATCATCAGCCAGGCAAAAAATAACTGACCCAGGTTGCTTAGGAAGTGATACCAAATAATTTCCGACTGGTTGCCATTCCAGCCTGCCTTGAATGCCGCATTGCGCAGTTCGATCCAATGGATAGCCAGTAGCAATGCGGGAATAGACAAGATAAAACAAGCCTGCCATCGCCGTCCAATGGCTAGGTCAAATTCATCGCGGCCATAGCAAATGGCGCCAAAGCCAAAAAAGACCGCGTAGTAAATGAGCTGAGGTGGCCAGGGAATTACTCCACCAAAGGTATCGGGACCGATCATGGGGAGGCCCATAATCATGCCAATCAAGCCATTGAAGAGTTGTGGTAATAGGGTGAGCGGTCCCAGCCAGAGCCAGGGTGAGCGAATCATCCGTGAGGAGAGCGGCTTGATCTGAAATCTTTCTATCAGTTTTATGACAACCGCAAAGCCAACTATTAACCAAAGCAAATAGTACAAAAACCATAAGTGACCTGTCACGGGAGCCAATATTCCCATAGCCAACAATGCTATGGGATTGTTAATGCTTTCTTCAAACTTCGCCTCCGCCTGCGCGAAGGGGAAATCGGCATCCATCCCTATAATGGCAATCCCAAATATCCAGAGAATCGGCATGGCAATTATCAGTGGAACCAGAATACGCTTGGCACGATGCTTGAAGAGCTTTCGTAGGCCTTGTTTACGCCACAGCATGGCTGTGAAGAACCCGCTGATCAGGAAAAAGAGC